>CAZDVF010000092.1:0-8829 GCA_964508725.1 uncultured bacterium
AAGGCTCGGTGAAGGCATCTGATATCCTTGCAATGGCCGCATTCACTGAGGGGAAAGAAGTTCAGGCTTTCCCCTTTTTTGGTGTTGAGCGGCGCGGCGCGCCCGTGACGGCGTTTACACGCATCAGCGACAGGGAGATCCGCATCCATTGCTACATTTACGAACCGGATGTGCTGGTCGTACTCGATCCCACCCTCATTGGGGCTGTTCCCCTGACAGAAGGTCTCAAGCCCAACGGGAAAATTGTTATCAATACCGAACGAGAATCCGAGGGCTTTTCGTTCCCTGACGCTGACAATCCGTCAGTCTACACGGTGGATTGTTCAGCCATCGCCCTGAAATACGGTCTGGGAAGCAAAGAGGCGCCCATCGTGAATACGGCGATCCTTGGCGCTGTGGCCAAAGCCACTGGATATGTATCCATCCAATCCATCATGAACGCCATCACAGAGCGGATTCCCATTCACAAAGAGGAAAACGCCCGGGCCGCCAAAGAAACCTACGACAACCTCAAGGGTTAGGAGGTTCTGATGCCCAAGAAACAGAACAAGACGTACAAAGTTGAGATACAACGCGCTGATGATATGCCTCCGATGCCGGCATCCATGGGCAGCATGCGGCAGAACAAGACAGCATCGTGGCGTTCAATTCGTCCTGTCATCATAGAAGAGAAATGCAAACGATGCATGATCTGCTGGAAATACTGTCCTGAACCGGCGATCTTTCCGACTGATCCGCCGACCATTGATTACGACTTTTGCAAAGGATGCGGCATTTGCATCGTCGAATGTCCGTTTGATGCGATCGTCTCGGAAAAAGAGGGAAAGTGAAAGGAGACGCAGCATGAAAAAAGTATTGACCGGAAATTTTGCAGCGGCCTACAGTGCGACAGCGGCCAGGGTCAATGTGGTGGCTGCCTATCCCATCACGCCTCAAACAACCATTGTCGAGATCCTGTCCGAAATCGTCGCTGACGGACTGCTTGAGGCCGATTTTGTAAAAGTCGAGTCAGAGCATTCCGCTCTGGCCGCCTGCATCGGCGCACAGTCTGCGGGAGCCAGAACCTTTACAGCCACATCGTCCCAGGGACTGACTCTGATGCACGAACTCATCCACTGGGCAGCGCGGGCGCGCTTGCCGATCGTCATGGCGAATGTGAACCGCGCCATGGCGCCCGGCTGGTCTATCTGGGCCGACGCCGGCGATTCCATCGCCCAGCGCGATACAGGCTGGATGCAGATTTACTGTGAAAACAACCAGGATGTGTTCGATTCCACGCTCATGGCCTACAAAATCGGCGAACACAACGACATCCTTCTGCCCACACTGATCAATCTCGACGCCTTTTTTCTTTCGCACACATCGCAGGTTGTCGATGTTTACGATCAAAAAACCATCGATCAATTTCTGCCGGCGTACAATCCAAAAATCAAGCTGGATGTCAATCATCCCCGCGCGTTCGGCGGATTAACAAGTCCGGAACACTACTATGAATTCTCTTACAAAATCCAGCTGGCCCACGAAAAGGCCAAGGATGTCATCCGTGACGTCGGGAAGGAATTTGCTCAGACCTTCGGCCGCGATTACGGGATGACGGAAGCATACCGGTGCGACGACGCGGAATTCATCCTGGTCGATTACGGCACCATCGCAGGCACGGCCAAAGACGCCGTGGACCGCATGCGCGATCAGGGCCTGTCTGTGGGCGCGCTGAAGATCCGTTATTTCCGTCCCTTTCCCGACGATGAAGTGCGTGCGGTGCTTTCCAGTGCAAAGAAAGTCGGCGTGATCGATCGGGCCATTTCTTTCGGTCAAGGCGGGCCCTTCTTCTCCGAGGTCAAGGCCGCCATGTACGGATCAAATACTCCCTTGTACGGATTTATCGCAGGACTGGGCGGACGTGATGTATCCATCACGGATGTCGTTTCCGTTGTGGAGCACATGCAGAGCAACGATCCCTCGGACCTGATTTGGATAGGAGTCAAAAAATGAGTGCAGAACCTGCCAGGAAAATCAAACTGACCCTTCCAGAAGATGAGGTCATGAGTCCCGGGCATCTGGCGTGCCAGGGATGCGGCGCGTCGCTGGCTATGCGCTACGCGCTGAAAGCGCTGGGCCGTAAAACCATTATTACCATTCCGGCCTGCTGCTGGGCCGTGATCGACGGACCGTTTCCCTATTCCGCAGCGGGCATTCCTGTCCAGCAGTCGGCGTTCGAGGCTGCTGCGTCCACTGCGTCAGGTATCAGCCATGCCCTGTCCCGACTGGATCAGGATGATGTCACGTCGCTGGCGTGGGCCGGCGATGGAGGCACTTTTGATATCGGCATTCAGGCCTTGTCAGGGGCGGCCGAACGCGGCGATCACATGATTTACATTGTGTACGACAACGAGGCCTACATGAACACCGGCATCCAGCGGTCGTCTGCCACGCCGCACGGCGCCTGGACCACCACAACGCCTGTCAAACATTACAAGAAGGGCCGGAAAAAGAACATCATGGAAATTATGGTCGCCCATCATATCTCTTACTGCGCCACAGCCAATATTGCCTATCCCGAAGATTTGATTCGGAAACTCAAGAAAGCCAAAGAGATCAAGGGGATGAAATTCCTCCATCTCTACGCGCCCTGTCCAACCGGGTGGAAACATCCGCCTGACATCACGATTCAAATCGGACGGCTGGCCACAGAGACCAATGTGTTTCCGATCTACGAAGTGGAGAACGGCGTTTACAAGATCAACAAGAAAGTGAAGAATCCCAAACCGGTTTCTGAATACCTCAAGCTGCAGGGTCGGTTTCGCCATCTGCCGAAAGATGAAATCGAGTATATTCAACAAGAAGTTGACCGTGCCTGGAAACGGTTGCTGAAACTCGAAGAGGCCTTTGGCGAGTCTGCAGAGTAGGTCAAGAATGCGATGCAAAACCACAGGTCACCGGTGCGTTTGATCTCACGGAATTTGGTTTACGGATCGGAACAGGCCATTCGGACGTAACGGTCCGGATCATGCAAGGAGAGGTCGAACAGTCTGATCCGGGTTTCAAGGTGACAAGGAGCCGCTGTGTTTATCCTGAAAAACAAGCTTGCCCTGGTGGTTTTCTTTTTCATGATGATTTATCCGGCCTCTGGAAGCGGGGACGACGCCGGCCTTGATGCCGGTGTCCGGCTCTTCAAGGCCAGGCGGTACGCAGAAGCGCGGACCTTTTTCGAGGAACACGTTCGCGCCTTTCCGGATGACGCGCGATCATACGATTATCTCGGCCGGATTTGCCTGATCCAGGATGAGTTGAAGGATGCTGTCAGATGGCTGGAAAAAGCAGTTGCCCTGTCTCCGGACGGTGCAGAGTACCACTACCAGCTCAGTCTGGCCTATGGCCAGCAGGCGCAGAGGGCGGGTATCCTGAAGAAACCGGGACTGGCAAAAAAAATGAAGGCAACCGTGGAGAAAGCCATTGCGCTGGACCCTGATCACATCGATGCCCGCTGGATCCTGATGCAGTTTCACATGTATGCTCCCGGCATCATGGGCGGCGATCGGGATGAGGCCTTTCATCAGGCCGAGGAGATCAAGCGTCGTAACATCATTCAAGGACACCGCGCCTACGCCACGCTCTACGATCGGTACAAACAGTATGACAAGGCGGAAAAAGAATACCAGGACGCCATCGCCGAAGAGCCGGATTCACTGATCCATTACTACGATCTTCAGAATTGGTACGGCACGAGAAAGCGTTATCAGGACGCTGTCGCAGTCAACGAGACCATTCTGCAGAAAGATTCGACCGCTGTCAATGCACGCTACAACATCGGATATTGGCAGCATCAGGCAGGGCGGATTGACGAGGCATTCACAGCCTACGAGACCATTTTAGCGACGGGCAATCAACAGGCGAACGCCCACTACCAGATTGGAAAACTCGGTGCAGTGACGGGCCGAAGGCTCAATGAGGCGAAGCAACATCTTGAGGCTTTCCTTCAGCTCGAGACGGAAGATGAAACATTCATCGCCTGGGCCCACTACCGTCTGGGAATGATCCATGAACGGCTGGGAGATACTGAATCAGCACGGGCATCATACCAGAAGGCGCTGCAAGTCAAGCCGGATCTCAGAGAAGCCATGGACGCCCTGAAAAAAATACGATAATTCACTCTGATCGGAGTTTTTATGAAAACACTACTTTCAGGAAACGAGGCTGTCGCCCGCGGATGCTACGAATTCGGGCTCCACGTCGCTGCGGCCTATCCAGGGACGCCCAGTACGGAAATCCTGGAAAATATTTCAAAATATCCCGAAATCTACAGTGAATGGTCGCCCAATGAGAAGGTGGCTTTTGAGGTGGCGATGGGCGCCACTTTCGAAGGCGCACGCTCTCTGACCGCCATGAAACATGTCGGCCTCAATGTTGCCGCAGATCCCTTCATGTCGCTCAGCCTCATCGGATCGCCGGGCGGATTTATTGTTGTCAGCGCCGATGATCCGGGCATGCACTCGTCACAGAATGAGCAGGACAACCGCTATTTTGCCAAGTTAGCCCATTATCCGTGCCTCGAACCGTCCGACAGTCAAGAGACGAAGGACTTCATCGGCGTCGGTCTGGATCTCAGCGCCGAATACGATGTGCCTGTCCTTTTCCGCATGACGACGCGGATCTGTCACTCCAAGACCGTGGTGGAACTCAAAGAGCGCAAGGAATACACGGTGAAGGGTTTTCAGCGAAATCCCAAACAATTTGTAACGCTTCCCAGCCACGGCATGGCGCGCAGGCCCTGGCAGATGGAGCGTCTGGCCAAACTTGCCGCCTATTCCGAGACAACGTCGCTAAACCGTTTGGAAAAGGGATCCAAATCTGTGGGCGTGGTGACCAACGGGATCGCCTATCAGTACGTCAAAGAGGTGATGCCAGACGCCACCATTCTGAAACTGGGCATGAGTTATCCACTTCCCATGAATAAAATCCGCGAGCTGGCCGCTTCTGTTGACAGACTTTTTATTGTCGAAGAGCTGGAACCGTTTATCGAGGAACAGGTCAAGGCCGCTGGCATCGCTTGTGAAGGCAAGGCGTTTTGGCCGCGCATCAACGAACTCAATCCCGAACTGGTGGAAAAAGGATTCGTGGATGCCGGTGTATTGGACCGCAAGGTCACAGTCCCGGTAAAAGAAGATGTGATCAAGCGCCCGCCGATTTTCTGCCCAGGATGTCCTCACCGGGGGCTTTATTACACACTCAAGAAGCTCAATGTCATCGTGGCCACGGACATCGGCTGCTACACATTGGGCGTGCTGCCCCCCATTGGCGCGGGCGACACCTGTGTCGAGATGGGCGCATCCATCGGTGTGGCTGTGGGTATGTCCAAAGCCAAGGGATCGGGAAAGGGCCTGGTCGCCTCCATCGGCGACTCCACCTTTCTTCACTCGGGTATGACGGGTCTGCTTAACGCGGTCAATGACAAGGCCGGCATCACCGTGGTGATTGCGGACAACAGCATCACAGCCATGACCGGAGGACAAAAGCAACCTGGAACGGGCATGCATCTGATGGGATTCGAAACGCGGCGTGCCGATCTGGCGAAAATCTGTCAGGCTTTGGGAGTCGAGCGTATCAAGGTCGTCGATCCCTATGATCTTGAATCCACCATGAAAACACTGAAGGAAGAAACAGAGCGCGACGAACTCTCTGTGGTGATTACCAACCGGCCGTGCGCCCTTTTCCCTCATGAGAATCGAAAGAAAATCCGTCAAACGCCCTTCACTGTCAATCTGGACACGTGCATCGGTTGCCATACTTGCCTGAAAGTGAGCTGTCCAGCCATCAGCGAATCCGACGAGAAAACAGAAAAAGGCTTGACAAAATCACACATCGACGACAGCCTTTGCACCGGGTGTTCCGTCTGCGCACAGGTTTGCCCGGTCAATGCCATTGTCCGAACCGAATCGACAGCGTGAGGAATCCAGAATGAAACAAACACATAATGTACTGATTGTCGGCGTCGGCGGACAGGGCGTTTTACTGGCCAGTGAAGTGCTCAGCTCCGCGGCTTTGGAAGCCGGATTCGATGCCAAGAAAAGTGAAGTTCACGGGATGGCACAGCGTGGCGGCGTGGTTTCAAGCCATATCCGTTTTGGAAAAAAGGTCTATTCACCTCTGATTTATGAAGGCCAGGCGGATGTGATCCTCGCATTTGAACAGGCCGAAGCCATGCGTTGGTCCTATTTCCTGAAAGAAGGCGGCACAATGATTGTCAACAAGTACACGCTCGTACCGCCCATTGCATCCATGAAAGGCTTTGATTATCCAGAAGATCCCATCGGTGACGTGAAAAAGACCATCCAGCGCATCAAAATTGTCGATGCCGAGGAAATCGCAGACAAACTCGGGAACTCCCGATTGGTCAACACCATCCTGTTGGGCGTGCTCTCCACATCTCTGGACATTCCCGAAGCTGTTTGGCACAAGGTGATTCGCGATCAGGTGCCCAGGGGTACTGAAGATCTCAATGTCAAAGCATTCACTGAGGGGCGCAGCGTCCAGTAAGCCAATACCGATCCCGCGGGAGATTGACCTCTCCCGCGGGATAAGATGCCCAAGGAGTTTGCATGCATCAAATTCTGGTGATTAATCCCGGCTCCACATCAACCAAGGTTGCCCTTTATGGGGATGTAATCCCGATCTGGAGTGAAACCATCAAATATGATCAGACCGATCTGGCTGAATTTAACCAGGTTATCGACCAGTTCCCGATGCGGCGAGACGATCTGCTGAAAACCATCCACTCAAAGGAGTTGGATTTGTCGTCCTTGTCCGCAGTGGTTGGTCGGGGCGGCCCGTTCAAACAGCTGGAAAGCGGTACATACAGCATCAACGATTGTCTGCTAAACGATATCCGAAAAGGAAACGTCCAGGCCGAACACATCTCGAATATTGGAGCGCTTCTGGCGCACGAGATCGCCGGAGAGGCCGGCGGGATTCCTGCCTTTTTTGTGGATCCTGTGTCTGTTGACGAATTCGAGCCCCTGGCCCGCATATCCGGGCTGCCGGAGCTTGAACGCAAGAGTCTGCTTCACGCCCTGAACATCAAGGCCACGGCTTACAAGGCGGCCAAAGACCTGGGCCGTCCTCTCACTGATTTGAATCTCATCGTGGCCCATCTGGGTGGCGGCATATCCATCTGCCCGCTTCGCAAAGGGCGGATCGTCGATGCCAACAACGCCAACGAAGGCGGTCCTTTTTCACCTGAACGTGTGGGGGCTATTCCTGTCAGTTCTCTGGCTAAACTGTGTTATTCGAATCAGTATACCTTTCCCGAAATGAAAAAACGGCTTGTAGGAAATGGTGGGCTCATCGCCCATCTGGGAACCAACGACAGTATCGAAATCGAGAACCGCATCGCCAGTGGCGATGAAAAAGCACGGCTGATTTATGAGGCCATGGGGTATCAAATCGCCAAGGAAATCGGCGCCATGTCCACGGTTCTCAATGGCGAAGTGGACGCCATTCTGATCACTGGCGGACTGGCCAAATCTGACATGCTGGTCGAGTGGATCACAAATCGTGTTTCATTCATTGCGCCGGTCAAGCTGTATCCCGGAGAAAACGAGATGGAATCCCTGGCGCAGGGAGCGTTCCGCGTGCTGAACGGAGAAGAAGAAGCCAAGGCGTATTAGGAGGAAATTTGTGCTTGAATCCGACCTCATCCTCGTCATCAATCCCGGATCAACTTCCACGAAGATTGCTCTGTTCGAGGATGATCGACAGCGCTTTTCCCAATCCATCGACCATTCTGAGAAAGATCTCCTGCCTTTTCATCAGATTTCAGATCAGCACGGTTTTCGAAAAGACCATATTGAGGCGACTCTCCGAGAGAATGCTGTTTCGCTTCAGTCCATTGACGCTGTGGTCGGCCGCGGCGGGCTTTTACATCCTATTCCCAGTGGCGCGTATCTTGTCAATACGCGCATGGTGGAGGATCTTGGGAATGCGGCGTGGGGTGAGCATGCCTCCAATCTGGGCGGGCTCATCGCGTACGACATCGCAAAAGAGATGGGAATTCCGGCATTTATTGTCGATCCGGTCGTCGTTGACGAGATGGAGCCCGTTGCCCGGTTTTCCGGCATTCCGGAAATCGAGAGACGGTCCATTTTTCACGCGCTGAACCAGAAGGCTATGGCGCGAAAGGCTGCGGACGATCTGGGGAAGGCATACACTGAGGTCAATCTTATCGTTGTCCACATGGGTGGAGGCATCTCCGTCGGCGCGCATCAGAAAGGGCGTGTTGTCGACGTGAATAACGCACTCAATGGCGAAGGCCCCTTTACTCCTGAACGAGCGGGCGGCTTGCCCGCCGCCCAGCTTGTGGATCTTTGTTTCTCCGGCCAGTACACGAAAGACGCGTTGAAGAAACATCTGGTCGGCCGAGGCGGCATGGTGGCATATCTGGGAACCAACGACATGCGCAAGGTCGAGAGTCAGGTCCACAATGGCGATGAGAAGGTCACGCTGCTCTATCGGGCTATGGCATACCAGGTAGCCAAGGAGATCGGCATCTATGCCACGGTTCTGAAAGGTTCGGTCGATGCCATCGTTTTAACTGGCGGACTGGCCTGCGATAAGGGCTTCATCGAGTGGATCACCGGTTATGTTCAATGGATCGCCCGGGTGATGGTGTATCCCGGTGAGGAGGAGATGGCGGCTTTGGCGCTGGGCGCTTTACGGGTTCTGCGCGGGAAGGAAAAGGCCAAAATCTACACTTAATTTCATGGAAGGAACCACTGGAGTTATTGATCTTCAAACCACTAGCTCAGCTAGTGGTTCTCGATCCTAAACTGGACG
>CAZDVF010000093.1:0-8806 GCA_964508725.1 uncultured bacterium
CCGGCTCCGCCGGGAGTCTTAAAGCCACCGCCTCTGGCGGTGGATCGTTTACTTTAGTGATAATACCATAGTTGTGATTATGGCTTACCTTGATTCCATTCAAACTCCCGATGATCTAAACGGACTTGACATTCCTGCCCTGGAGTCGTTAGCTGAAGAAATCCGAGGATTTCTCGTCGAGACGGTTTCAAGTACGGGCGGACATCTGGCGCCGAATCTGGGTATTGTCGAACTGACATTGGCACTGCACAAAGTGTTTAACACATCGCGTGACCGTATCGTCTGGGATGTGGGTCATCAGGCCTATGTGCATAAAGTGCTGACAGGACGAAAGGATCGTTTCCACACGCTGCGGCAGTACGGCGGCATCAGTGGCTTCCCCCGGGTGGATGAAAGTCCGCATGATGCATTCGGTGTGGGTCACTCATCCACGTCGATCTCGGCGGCTCTGGGTATTGCCACAGCCAGAGATATGACCGGAGAGGATTACAAGGTCCTGGCTGTAATTGGTGACGGCGCCATGACCGGCGGCATATCCTTCGAGGGCCTCAACAACGCCGGTGCCGCCAAACGCGACCTCGTCGTTGTCCTCAACGACAACCGTATGTCCATCTCGCCCAATGTCGGGGCCCTGGCGCGGTATCTCACGCAGGTGATTTCAACGCCCCTGTACAACCGCATCAAAGAGGATATCTGGGAACTGACGGGCAAGCTTCCCCGCGGATCCAAACGTATCCGGCAAGTCATCCATCGTATTGAAGAAGGACTCAAGAGCATGATGACGCCTGGGTCTCTGTTTGAACGGCTGGGATTCCGCTATTTCGGACCGATCAACGGGCACGACCTGGGTCAGCTTCTTCGCATTTTTCAGGAAACGCGCAAACTTCACGGTCCCATTCTGGTGCATGTTATCACCATGAAAGGTAAGGGATACAAATTCGCCGAAGAGGATGCCACCAAATTTCACGGTCTGGGATCGTTTTGTCCCGAAACAGGAACCACCAAGTCGAAGCAGGCCCCTGCTTACACTGAGGTGTTTGGACGAACTCTGGTGGATCTGGCCGGCCGGGATGACCGCATTGTAGGCATCACGGCGGCCATGGCTGACGGAACCGGTTTGGTTCACATGGCCAAAGCATATCCTGATCGATTTTTCGATGTGGGCATTGCCGAACAGCACGCGGTGACCTTTGCCGCAGGCATGGCGCTTCATGGATTGAAGCCCGTGGTGGCCATCTACTCGACCTTTCTCCAGCGCGCTCTTGACCAGGTGATTCACGACGTGGCGCTGCAAAATCTGCCCGTTGTGTTCGTTCTCGACCGGGGCGGTCTGGTGGGTGAGGATGGGCCGACACATCACGGCAGTTTCGACTTGAGCTACCTGCGATTTATTCCCAATTTTGTGGTCATGAGCCCGAAAGATGAGAACGAACTGCGAGACATGCTCTGGACGGCCGTTCGGTACGAGAAGGGGCCCGTGGCTCTCCGATATCCCCGTGGTGTAAGTTTCGGATTGAAGCCCCAGACCGAATATGCAGAAATTCCCATCGGCAAGGGTGAAGTACTCAGGGAAGGGCGCGATCTGGCGATTCTGGCTGTGGGAGACCGTGTTTACCCCGCTGTGAGGTTGGCCGAAACGCTGGATGAACGGGGTGTGTCGGCCCGCGTGATCAACGCCCGTTTCATCCGGCCGCTGGATCGGGATCTGATCGCCGAGACTGCCAACCAGTTTAACCTGATTGTCACAATCGAAAACAATGCGCGCGTTGGTGGTTTCGGCAGCGCTGTGGGCGAAATGCTGGCTGATTTGAATGCCAATCATGTGAAACTCAAGCGCATCGGTCTGCCCGACCGGTTTGTTCCGCACGGCATGCTGTGCGATTTGTTTAAAGAGGTTGGGCTGGATGAGAATGGACTCCTAACAGCCGTCGAGAAAGCAATCGCCTCAGCAGGTTGTCCGCGATCCGATAGCTCAACCCTCTGTCACCCGTAACCGGATGTGACCGCGATGAAGATCGGACTTTTTGCCAATACCCGGAAATCCCGAGTAACCGAGGTGCTGCCTCATTTTATTGAATGGCTGCTCGAGCGGGACCATACGCTGGTGATCAGTACGCAGCTTTACAACTCGCTCGGATATGAGCATCCAAAGATTGAAGTTCTGGATTATGATGCTTTTTCCAAGACCAGCGATCTGGTTGTTGCTCTGGGAGGCGACGGCACCATGCTGGCTGCGGCCCGCGTCATCGGCCGTTTTGAAAAACCGTTGGTCGGCGTCAATCTTGGGGGGCTGGGATTTTTGACTGAGATCTCTGTCGAAAGCCTCTACCAGAAGATGGAACAGATTCTGGCCGGGAATTACACCATCGAGAAACGGATGGTGCTGGCCGCGCGCATCACGACCGATCAAA
This sequence comes from uncultured bacterium, assembly GCA_964508725.1. Lineage (GTDB taxonomy): Bacteria > Zhuqueibacterota > QNDG01 > QNDG01 > DSAB01 > CAZDVF01. The sequence goes on from CAZDVF010000093.1 coordinate 2,412, forward strand.
AGGAACGCGCCTTTAGTGCGCTGAACGATATCGTTCTCGATCGGGGCGGTAGTCCCCGTGTTATTCGGATTGACGTGACCATCGACGGCGCTTTTTTCAACACCTACATCTCGGATGGCATCATCGTTTCAACACCCACCGGTTCGACAGCCTATTCTCTGGCGGCTTGGGGCCCCATCTTGCTCCCGACCATGGAATCGATTATATTGAATCCTATCTGCCCGCACGCGCTCACTGTTCGGCCAACAGTCATTCCGGGTTCAAGCCATATTGTTTTAACAATCCATTTTGATGATTCTGAAGCCCTTCTCAGCGTTGACGGCCAGGAAAACATTGAGATTGTATCGGATACATCCATTGCAATTGAGCAAGATTCATATTCCGTTCATCTGGTCACACTGAATGCACATTCTTTTTTTGATTTGCTCCGCACCAAGCTTCAGTGGGGCGGCCTTCCAAGAAAATAGCAAATCCTTCTTTTTTTCTCTTGACAATTTGTGAAAAATGATTATATTATGTGCGCTTTCTTAGCACTCTTCCCAGGAGAGCGCTAAGTCGTTAAGGTCAAAATCCAGAATAAATAATTATTAAGGAGGATTTCCTATGAAGATTAAACCGTTGTCTGACCGGGTTGTCATTAAACCTGCTCCGGCTGACGAAAAAGTGCAGGGCGGTATCATTATCCCTGATACGGCCAAAGAAAAGCCCCAGAAGGGCGAAATTGTCGCAGTGGGCCCTGGTAAAGCATCTGATGCGGGGCAGACAATTGCCATGACTGTGAAAGTGGGCAATACGGTTCTCTACGGTAAATATTCGGGAACCGAGGTCACAATCGACAATGACGATTATCTCATCGTCCGCGAAAGCGATATCCTCGCCATCATATAACGGGCAGTCGATTCGACATCGATGTTAAAATCTTAGAAGGAGGTTGAATACCAATGGCAAAAATGATTGAATACGGTTCTGATGCCCGACAGGCCCTCAAGTGCGGTGTGGATCAGCTGGCGGAGGCTGTCAAGGTGACATTGGGACCCAAAGGACGCAACGTGGTCATCGAAAAGAAATTTGGCGCACAGACCGTGACCAAAGATGGTGTCACTGTTGCAAAAGAAGTTGAGTTGGAAGATCCCTTTGAGAACATGGGCGCACAGATGGTTAAGGAAGTCGCCTCAAAGACCAGTGATGTGGCCGGTGATGGAACAACCACTGCAACGGTCCTTGCCCAGATGATTTTCAAAGAAGGTATTCGCAATGTGACGGCCGGAGCCAATCCCATGGACCTGAAACGCGGTATTGAAGATGCTGTCAAGGTCGTGGTTGAAGAGCTGAAGAAGATGAGTAAAACAGTAACCGACCGGAAAGAAATCGCCCAGGTTGCATCTATCTCTGCCAACAACGATACGACCATTGGCGAGTTGATTGCTGATGCCATGGAAAAGGTTGGTAAAGATGGTGTCATCACTGTCGAAGAAGCCAAGACTACTGAGACGAGTATGGAAGTGGTCGAAGGCATGCAGTTCGATCGTGGGTATATCTCTCCCTATTTTGTGACTGATCCTGAAAACATGGACGCGAATCTTGATGATCCTCTGATTCTCATTTACGACAAGAAAATCAGCGCAATGAAGGATCTGCTTCCTGTTCTCGAGAAGGTCGCCCAGATGGGTAAACCTCTTCTGGTTATTTCCGAAGATATTGAGGGTGAAGCGCTGGCGACATTGGTTGTCAACAAACTGAAGGGGACGCTGAAAGTCGCCGCTGTGAAAGCGCCGGGATTCGGTGATCGACGCAAGGCCATGCTGGAAGATATCGCCATTTTAACGGGTGGTCGCGTGATTTCTGAAGAAGCTGGATTCAAACTCGAGAATGCTACAACAGCCGATCTGGGTCAGGCCAAACGTGTGCGTATCGACAAGGACAATACGACTATCGTCGAGGGCGCCGGAGAAACCAAGGATATCCAGGGACGCATCAATCAGATCAAGAAACAGATTGAAGCCACAACATCTGATTATGATCGTGAGAAGTTGCAGGAACGACTGGCTAAACTGTCCGGCGGCGTTGCTGTTCTGAATGTGGGCGCAGCGACAGAAGTTGAATTGAAAGAGAAGAAGGCCCGCGTTGAAGATGCACTACACGCGACACGTGCGGCAGTCGAAGAAGGCATCGTTCCTGGCGGTGGTGTAGCGCTGCTGAGAAGTCTTCCTGCCTTCGAGAAAGTCAAAGCTGATGGTGACCGTAAGGTCGGAATGGATATAATCAAACGTACTCTGGAAGAACCTGTCCGCCAGATTGTGAATAATGCCGGTTTGGAAGGATCTGTGATCGTCCAGGAACTGAAGTCGAAAACAGGTTCGTACGGATTCAACGCTCAAACAGAACAATATGAAGATCTCATCGTTGCGGGCGTGATTGATCCAACCAAGGTAGTGCGGATTGCTCTTGAGAACGCTTCCAGCGTTTCATCGTTGTTGTTGACCACCGAGGCTGTTATCGCCGAGAAGCCCGAGGAGGATAAAGGTGCTCCTGCGATGCCTCCTGGTGGCGGAATGGGTGGAATGGGTGGAATGTACTAAAACGATTTATTGAGTTCTGCATGAAAAAGAGGGGTCGCCCGGTGTGGCAATCCCTCTTTTTATTTGTCATATCAACTGTTTGTTGGTTATTATCGATTGAGTTGTTTAATCCAAAAACAATTTTCAAGCTTGTTTATGGAGGGACTCCCGGCACCCTTGAAATCAGAGAACCGGGAGTTTGGGAGGGAAACAGAGATTTTATCTACATTTTTTGTACTTTTTTTTGACATAAAAAGTTTCATTTTAATGTGACATTTTACTATTACTTTTTATAGATCAAGTCAGATTTGAAGTGATCCAGATTAACCTGTTCTAAAATACTGTTGTGAAAGAATTTCCACAATCGGATTAATACAGAAATAACTTGCGAATGTGAATGAAATTATTTACGTTTAGTCAGTTTTTACCTGGATGTAAATAGCGGGAATCGGATGGTCGTATCACTAAAAAAATCAATAGTCAAGAGAGGCTTTCTCCTTTTTATCGGACTTTCTGTTACAGTCATGGTGGGTATCCTCATCTGGACCAATAATCGGGAGACATGGATTCGGCTGGCCGATTTTAGATGGAGCCTCATCCCGTTAATGCTCATCCTTTCAGCAGTGCGATGGATTTTTGACGGAACGGCTTTTATCTCACTGACTAAAGATCATCGGCAGATTCAATTGAATGTGAAAAGAGCAGCCACGATTCGCTTGGAAGGGAATCTGGTTGCGGCTGTGCTTCCCATCGTGGTTGGGACCTTTTCAATGCACGCCTATCTTTTACACAAGGCTCGAATGAGTATTAGTGAGAGTCTGGCTGTGGCTGTGCTCCGCTCCATCCTGCCGGTGTTTATTTTTCTTCTCAACATTCCGATACTCATAGCGATGCGAAGCGATCCGATCAGCGACAAGTTTTTTGCCCAGTTCATCAAGATCATTTCTCTTCCGCTCATCGCCATTATCGTCTTTTTTATCATCACACTTTTTTATCCCCATCAGATCAAGAAAGCTGCTTCGGGCATAGTGCGCTGGTGGGGTCGTGTGAAATTTATTCACATCGAACGCATCCTTGCCATCGAGGAGCGCATTTTCGAAGAGATTGACCAATTCAGCCGTATTTTATGGTCCTACATTCGGGAACGGAAACAGGCGCTTTTCAGGGCGATCGGGTGGATACTGGTCGCCTTTTTCATCGATTACCTGATTGCTGCAGTGATTCTGTGGGGATTTGGATTCCATCCGCCTCTGGTTAAGGTGCTGGCGATTCAGTGCCTGATTCGCCCCATTATTTTTATGGCTCCTACACCAGGAGGCGCCGGAATCTGGGAATTTACCTATCTCGGCTTTTTTTCACTCTTCATGCCTCATGCTCTCATCGGCGTATCGGTTCTGATTTGGCGTATCCTGTTGACCTATCTTCCGGTAATGGCCGGAACATTACTCATTTTCAGAGAGTTCCGGAATGACAGCAGATTGCGGCAGGCCTTGCTTGAGCGCGGTGTGATTGATCTTCAAACCACTGGCTCTGCCAGTGGTTCTCGATCCTAAACTGGACGGCAGATACCTGCCTACTTTAAGCCCCCGGCTCCGCCGGGAGTCTTAAAGCCACCGCCTCTGGCGGTGGATCGTTTACTCCCGATGAAGAGGATGAGGTCCCTGAAACGGAATTGAATGAGGTTCGCGGATCATGAAGCAGATTATTGATGAAATTCTCGAAGAAGAAAAAGCGGCGCGCCAGCGTGTCCAACAGGCGCGGGACAAAGCCAAGACCGTCCGAATGCAGGCGGAAGAAGAAGCGGGGCGCATCACTGAAACCGCCCGTGATTCGGTCCGGCAAGATATAGCAAAAAAACTGAAGCAAGCAGAAGAACAGGCTCATTCCGAGCGCGAGGCTTTACTGAAAGAGACGGCTCAACAAACCGAGTCTATTTGGGACGAGAAAAAAAAAGAGATCGAACAAACTTTGAATGATCTCTATCATCTGATCGTCGAAGATGAGGAACCGTAACATTGCCGGCCGTCGGACGACACAGCTACACCAACGCCAAAGTGCGAGCCATGCGATCGCACCTGGTGATGGATACCCTCTACCAATCACTGGTTGCTGCACCGACGCTTTCGGCGATGCTTGCGTTGTTGTCATCAACCCATCTCTCCAAACTGGGACAGAAGAATCCGGCGATTCTTCCCGATGAGATTCAAAAGCAACTGGCGGAAGAAGAGATGCGGCAGCTCCAAACTCTTAAAAAACATAGCAAAGGCGACAGTCACGACCTCATGCTTTGTTTTCTTGAACGCAGCGACGCTGAATTACTCAAGGTGCTGCTCAGGCGGTGGCACCACAAAGAGACAGTATCGGGATCTCCGATATCCATCACAGCTTTGCATGCCATCCCTGTTTCGACTATCATCGAAGCCGGGTCGCTGGCAGAGATTGCAGATCTGTTGGATGGGACACCGTTTAGAAGCATTCTGGCGCGCCAGGTTGCGGCGTTCGAAAGAGAGAAGAACCTCTTTCCGATCGAATTTGCCATCGATCAGTATGTTTTCGGCAGGCTGTGGGATACGGTTCAGGCATTTCCCCGTAAAGACCGGCAGATTGCCGCACGCCTCGTGGGCATCGAAATCGACTTGAAGAACATCCAGTGGATAGACCGTTACGTGACCTTCTATCACCTTCCGGCAGCCGAAGTGCGAGACCTGGTTTTGGCTCACGGATTCCACATCGGACCGGAACAGGTTCAGTATCTGGCGTCTGGAGGCGATGTGCGGGATGTGCTGGGCAAACTGACCCATGACGCACCAACGCTCAAGCCGCTGACCGGGGATGACCGTTTGGGACGGAATCTGATCGAACGTGTGTTGACCCAAATCCTACTGAGTGAAGCGAACAGGGCTTTCAGCGCCTTTCCTTTCTCCGTGGGATCGGTCATTGGTTATATCTATTTGTTACGTTTTGAGACGCAGAACATCCGGATGTTGATTGACGCCAAAGAGTACGGATTGTCACCTGAAGCTGCCGAAGAGTTGCTCATCGTTTAGATTTGTAGAGTCGTTATGTTTACACCCGAGAAAATGGAACAGCTCAACGTCGTCTTCTTCGAGCGGGATGTCCAAAGGGTCGCTGAGGCCGTCGTCCGCCAGGGGGCGTTGCAGCTCATGGATGCTTCGGATATCGAGGCGTGGGCGGCTGAACTGCCGCAGGCAGATCCGAATGAGACATCCGGTTTGCTCCACGCACGGCGAGAGAAGGTGGAACGGCTCCTTCAAGCTTTGAGTCTCCCTTTGACGACAGTGGGTGCTGCGCCAGACGAGCGGGACTGGCCTGCTATTGACAAAGAGCTTGACGCAGCGGATGGCTCGGTCAAGGGGAGTATCCACATGCTGGAGGAGGCGGAAAGCGAACTGACACGGCTGAAAGATCTGGTCCAGCGCATCGAACAGACGCCCGATTGGCCCATCCCTCTCCCTGTGAAAGATGCCTCCACCTACCTGGCTGTTGAATTCGGGACTGTTGATCAGAAAGTCATGCCAATCCTCAGGCAGAAGCTGGAGCCGATTTTGCATGTCCTGACAGAGCTTGATGCAACAGGAGGGCGCGTCAATCTGGTCGCTGTCGCCCTGCGACGCGACCGGGACAAACTCCAAACAGCGCTTCACGAAGCGGGATTCGAGGCGGTCAAGCCGAACGGCAATCAGCAGATTCGGTCACCTGAACTGGTCCGGAAACTGAAGAGCGAGATCGAGGAACTGGGTCAGAAACGTGATTCAATTCGTCGGCAGCTGAAACAGACGGCGATCGAGAGACGCCCTTTCCTCGAGAGTGCGCTCC
>CAZDVF010000094.1:0-8731 GCA_964508725.1 uncultured bacterium
CCGGCTCCGCCGGGAGTCTTAAAGCCACCGCCTCTGGCGGTGGATCGTTTACTGGGCAGACAGGGGATAATGTGTTTATGCAAATGTAAAGAGAAAAAAAGCAAATCACAACCCATTTTGTCCTTGATTTTTACGTGTAATAATCCTACCATTAACGGATGTATTAAAACCTTCCTATTATATCTTTCTTTGCCATTCCAGAGAAGTCAACTCGGAGGAATGTCGATGAATACGTATACACGTTGGATTAGTCAGATCGCCGTCCTGCTTTTTTTTCTGGCGGTACGTTTCGCTTTTCCGCAAACAGGCGAAACCAATGATTCGTGCACGGATATCGTTGTCGGCAGGCTGGCATCAGTGGACGGATCTGTGATCACATCGCACACTGGCTGCTGCGACGAATGCCGCGTCCATGTCGTGCCGCGCCAAAAATTTAAAAAGGGCGAGATGGCGCCGGTCTACTACGGCATGCAAGATTCGCGCACGCCCCTCACCGATTACGGTGAAGTGATCGGGCACATCCCCCAGGTTGAAGAGACCTACGCCTATTTTCACACCGGCTATCCCCAGATGAACGAACACCAGCTTGCCATCGGCGAGAGCACATTGAGTCAGCGGGATGAACTCAAGACATCCCGCGAGATCTGTCAGCAGATCATGACCATCGAACAGGCGCAACTGTTCGCCCTGCAGCGATGCAAGACGGCGCGCGGAGCGATCCGTCTCATCACGTCCCTTGTCGAGAAATACGGCTTTCTTCCTTCGTGCGGACCTGAATCCGAAGCGCTGTGCATTGCCGATTCCGACGAGGCATGGGTGCTCGAAGTCTTTGCCGTGGGTCCGGACTGGGACCCCGAATCGGGCGAGCTTGGCGCGATCTGGGCGGCCCAGCGCGTTCCCGATGACCACGTGTGCATCGTGCCAAACTGGTCCATCATCAAGCAAATCGATTTGTCCAAACCCGACGAGTTCATGGCCTCGGCCAACTACATGCAGTTTGCGATCGACCAGGGATGGTACGATCCCGACAGCGGAGAGCCATTCGTCTGGCAGAAGGTCTACGCGCCTCCGGCGCGGGAGTGGGGCGTCAGCCGATTGTGGCTGTTCTATTCCACCTTCGCACCCAATCTGAAAGATTGGCCCGACAAGTCGCTGCGGAATCTCTACAACGGGTACGATGCCTACCACCAGTACATCGAAGATCTTGCCATGTATCCCTTTTCTGTCAAGCCAGAGAAGAAGGTGTCGGTGCAAGATGTGATCGCATTCCAGCGATCCATTTTCGAGGGCACGATTTACGACATGACCTCCGATTTCGACTGGTACATTCCCGACGGGCGGGGCGGCGCGAAGAAGAGCCCGCTGGCCACGCCGTTCCCTACCCGTGATATGCGCGAACTGCTCGATATCGTGTACCGGCGCATGGTGTCGCGGGGCGGCTACGGCATGGTGGCCCAGTGCCGCAGCTGGCTGCCCGCCCATATCGGCGGCGTCTACTGGTTTTACGTGGATAACCAGCACGTCTCCACATATGTGCCTATCTATGCCGGCGTTCTGGACATCCACTCCGCCTACAAGACCTGGAATCCGGATCAGTTCGATGAGAACTCGGCCCGGTGGAATATCGATTTCGTGGACAACCTGCTCTATCTGAAGTGGCAGGAAGGCATCAAGGATGTGCGGGCGGCCCGTGATCCCATGGAAAAGGGATTTTTTGACGAGCGGGAAGCCATCGATGCCGAAGCGCTGAAACTCTACAAACAAAATCCGGATAAAGCCAGACAATACCTGACGGACTACTCCAAATCGTGTATGGAAAAGGTTGTCCAGCTCTACAAAGGATTGCGCAACACGCTTATCACCAAGTACACCAACAACAAGCAGGGGACCTAATCTTCCCTGTATGATGACTGACGAGATAGTGAAGCCATGACTTCGAACAGACAGCGGATCGTGTTCCACTTCCACCTGCCCTGCGCTTTCTTTCTGATCGTCCCCCTGATGTGGACAGGGTGCCATTCCTCAGGCTCGAAACCCATTCGCATTGCCGTGGCCCGGTTCTCACACGAGACGTGCACCTTTTGTCCCGATTCCACCACCATTGAAGACTGGGAATATTACGGTCCGCCGACGCGCGACATCCTCGGATCCGACCGAGGCTATATCGGGGGATTCCGGACCCTATGCGAGGAGTACGGCGGCGTCCAACTCGTCGGAATCACGTCGCCGCGGAGCGCCCGGGGCGGATCGTCCGGAAGCTGGATCACGCGGGAGGCTTTTGACAAATACACGGGCCTCATGGTCCGCGACCTCCAATCATCCGGTCACCTGGATGGCGTCTACCTGGCGCTTCACGGCGCCATGGCCGTGGCGGGTGTTCCCAAACCCGAGGCCGAGATCGTCCGGCGCGTCCGAAATGCCGTGGGCGACATCCCCATTTTCGTGGTTCTCGATCTGCACGCCAACGAGGATCACGCACTATCTGACGCGGCTGACGCCGTGTTCATCATCAAGCGGTATCCCCATTACGACACAACCCTGCAGGGCGAACGGGCGGCGCGGGTGATGATCCGCACCATCCGCGGGACATACAAACCGGTGATGGCTACGCGCAAACCGGGCGTGATCACGCCCAGCGTGTTCCAGGGCACGGGCGTGTCTCCGGCCATGGACATCATGGAACGGGCGCGCCGCTGGGAGAATCAGCAAAAGGATGTGTCCGTCTCTGTTGCTTTCGGATTCGCCTATGCCGATGTGCCTGACCTCGGGGCGACTGTGATGGTGGTGACCAACAACGACCAGGCGCTGGCCGACCGCATCGCAGAAGACATGTCCAACTTCATCTGGCGGAATCGCGAGGCGTTCGCAGGCAAGCGGCTTCCCAAAACACGCGAGGGCGTGCGCCTGGCCATTCAGGCAGCGCGGCAGGGAAAGACGCCCGTGGTCATCGCAGACCACGCCGACCGGACAGGGGGTTCCACCCACATTCTGGAAGAGCTCATCCGCCAGGGCGCGTCCAACTTCTGCATCACCACGCTGCGGGACGAACGCGCGCTGGACGTGATCCAGTCCAATCATCGCGTGGACGACGCTGTTCACCTGACGCTCGGTGGATATTCTGACCGATTCGCCGGCAGTCCAGTCTCCATCGACGGCGTTGTGGACCACATTGGAGCGTACCGGGGCCGTTCGGCGGCAGTGATTCGCTTCGGCGACAACAACCGCGTCATTGTGACGCAGCACCTCACGCAGGTGACGGACACGCTGATTTTCCGGCCGCTGGGCATTCCGTTCAACGAACTGGACATCATCGTCCTGAAATCGCGCGTACATTTCCGCAGAGGATATCACGAAACAGGCGTCGCCGGCGCCATCTTCGAAGTGGATGCGCCGGGCTGGGGCCCTGCTGATTTGTCGATTCTGCCTTATCAAAATGGTCCTAAGGATTTGTATCCTCTTCATCGAAAATAATGAATGATTGAGGCCGATAGCCTCTCAGTTGTATTGATTGATCTTCAAACCACTGGCTCAGCTAGGGATTCTCGATCCTCAACTGGTCAGCACTGACGTGCCTACTTTGAATCCACCGCTACGCGGTGAATTCAAAGCCACCCGCTTTGCGGGTGGTCGTTTACTGAACTGATAACTTGGAACAGTAAACAATTTGTCATCTACGCTACTCCATTTTCCTCTATGTCTGTCCAATAAGCGACGTAGAGACAGAGTCGTTTTGGTTCATCCATCAGAAAGATCACATTTCTGTGGCGAGGGAGGTGCATTCATGCGGATACATAGACGTCTCTTTTTAGTCATTTTTATCATTATTCCCATTCTTGCGAGCCCTGTTTATTCACAAAAAGCATTTGAGATTCGGACCATCACCGCCGGCGTTAACCTGACTTATGATAACTGGCGGGAAGTTCTTGATGAAACAAAGACAGTTCTCCATCAGGCCAGGGTCATAATGGAGAAGGAAGGCTTTACCCTGCAGGGCGTGCGTGTGGCAACCAATCCATTTCCTTTCTATACGCAAGGGCTTTCAGTCCAAGAAACAACAGACCTGATCGAGCAAATCGTCACACATGCCCAGAAGAATGGATTCGGATTGGGCATTGGTCCCGGGATCATCGACGACACCTATGATTCCGACATTGTAGAAAAGATGGTCGCCATCCTTTCAAACGGGGGCTGCAACGCCAGCTTAATCATCGCCAGCAAACAATATGGCATTCACCATCACGCCATCAAGGCAGCTGCGGAAATCATGAAACGGCTGTCCGAAATTCAAACCATGGCCAATTTCAGTTTTGCGGCCACAGCGAACATGCCGTCAGAGGCGCCTTTTTTCCCGGGCGGATATCACAACCGGAGCTACAATAGTTTCAGTATCGGGACAGAGTCTGCAAAACTGGTGATGGATGTTTTCGCCCAGGCAACAGACATCATTGAAGCGGAGAGTTTGTTGTTTGACCGATTCGAGAATGAATTTCAGAAAATCGATCTGGCCGGGTATGCCATCCAAAAAGAGACCGGGTGGATCTATGAAGGTGTGGACACATCGCCAGCGCCCATGGGAGAGGTCAGCATTGGACAAGCCATTGAAAACCTGTTACACGCGCCGTTCGGATCACCGGGCACGCTCTCGATCTGTTCCGTGATCACCAATGTAATCAAGGGAATAGATGTTAAAAAAGCCGGCTATTCCGGTTTGATGCTGCCAGTCATGGAGGATGTCGTTCTAGCAAAACGCGCGGATGAAAGTTGGTACGGCATGAATGAGCTTCTTGCTTATTCCTCTGTGTGTGGAACCGGTCTTGATGTGCTTCCTCTACCTGGAGACGTCACAATTGAGCAGCTGGAGAAAATTTTGTTAGATGTTGCCACTCTTGCTGTCAAATTGGACAAGCCTCTGTCTGCACGCCTGATTCCGGTTAAAGGACAAAAGGCGGGTGAGAATGCAGATCTTGACTCCGGATTTTTGGTGCCGGCAAGAATCTTTGAAATCAAATAGATGACTGAAAAAACCATGGGAGAATGATAATGAAAGAGAATCGAAGCGGGAAACGATTGTATCTTTTTCTGTTGTGTGGTGTTTTTGTACTGTCTTTTGGCATTAATGTCGCGATGGCAAAAAAACCCTACAAACAGAAAAAAGTAGCCCTCGACTGGCTCAGTCAAGCAGAGGTTGTGGAAAGGTTCGGAAAGATCTCCGATGCCATCTGGTCGTACGCCGAGCTGGGCATGCAGGAGTTTAAATCATCAGCTCTGCTGGCCAACACCCTTGAAGAGGCGGGATTTACTGTGGCGCGCGAGCAGGCGGGTATGCCAACCTGTTTTGTGGCGACATATGGCTCGGGCAAGCCGGTCATCGGCATACTCGGTGAATTCGACGCACTGCCCATGATCTCTCAGAAAGCCTGGGCCACGGAACACAACCCTGTGGTAGAGGGAGGGCCGGGTCACGGTTGCGGGCATAACATGATGTGCACGGCTGCGGCTGCTGCGGCCATCTCCGTCAAGGAAGCCATGGACATGTACAACATTCCCGGCACCATCAAGGTCTTTGGATCCCCCGCAGAAGAGACCCTCATCAGCCGGCCCTACATGGTGCGCGCCGGTCTGTTCGATGGCGTTGACGCAATCATCGACAACCACTCCAGCAGCGGATTCAGCACCTCGTACGGCGTAGGCGGGAACGCCATGTTTTCCACCGTCTTCACCTTCAAGGGCAAGACGGCCCACAGCGCCGGTTCTCCGTGGAAGGCCCGCAGCGCACTGGATGCTGTAGAATTGATGAATGTCGCCACCAACTATCTGCGCGAGCACCTCTTCTACACCCATCGTCTCCACTATGTGATTCCCGAGGGAGGCGAGGCTCCCAACGTGGTGCCAGACAAGGCCAGTGTCTGGTATTATGTGCGTAATTCCGACGACCGGGTTGAGGAGATGCACGAACGTGTCATCAACTGCGCCAGGGCAGCGGCACTGGCCACAGGCACGGAATTGGCCAAAATCCGCGTATTGACGGCCATTCACCAGCGCCATGCCAACAAGGCGTTGGCCGAAATCCTCTACGAGAACATCCAGATGGTGGGCATGCCCGAATGGAGCGAGGAAGAGCAGGCCTTTGCCAAACGGATGCAGAAGGCAATGGGAGAAGAAGAGAAAGGGTTTCCAGCGACAGTCGACACACTGAAGGATCCCACGGGCCGTACGTTTGTTGGCGGCGGTTCGTCCGACGTGGGCGAGGTCACGCTCATCGCGCCGACAGCCTCGGTCCGTTTTCCGGGTATCGTGCCTGGCGTCACGGCCCACCACTGGTCCGAGGTCGCTTCGACTCACGGTACGGCAGCATGGAAAGGCTTAAATGCCGGCGCCAAGGTCATGGCTGCCACGGCTATCGATCTTCTTGTCAAACCGAAATTGCTGAAAAAAGCCCAGGTGGAATTCGAAGAACATATCGAGAAGCATCCGTATGTCCCATTTCTGCCCGAAGACGCTGAACCGCCCGTTGACCTGAATCGTGAGTTGATGGCGAAATTCCGTCCACTATTGGAAAAATACCATGAAGATGTCAAATAATCTGATATGAAAGGGTGGTTTAAGCAAACACTTTACAATCAAATATCCATCTGCATCGCTGACTGACCGGTCATCGACATTGCCCTGGGATATATACTGTCACGGGTGACTGAAGCGGCACAGTATATGTCCATTCAAGATTTCAAATGAGGGACGTGTGATGCATTCCACGATGCACGTTCCAATACCCGTGAGCTGACATCATCTGAAAAACGGAGACATTTCATGCCAAATTCAATGACAGACATGTCCGGTTCCAACAAAGTCGAACTGGTCTCTTTCTCGAACGAGACCAAGGAAGATCAAAGTCTGCTCAGGCAATTTGTTCGGTTCCACTGGACACATTACCGCGGCGATCCGCAGTATATCCCTCTTCTCGATTACGAATACCTCGGTTTCAAGCTGCTGGGTATCAAGGGTTTTTTCGAGCCGGACAACCTGTTTTTCAAACATGCCCGCGCCCGTTTTTTCTTAGCGAAGTCCAATGGCGAGATCCGGGGGCGTTGTATGGCTTTCGTCAACGACCATCACAACCAGAAGTGGAACGACAAAGTCGGATTTATCGGCCAGTTCGAGTCAGTGGATGATTCCCAGGTGGCTCGTTCCCTGCTGGATGCTTCTGCCGCCTGGCTAAAAGATCAGGGTATGGACACGATGCGCGGTCCCCAGAATTTGCCGGTGAACGACGCCACGCCGGGTTTATTGACCGAAGGATTTGATTCACGTCCGGTCATGTATTACCACTACAACAAGCCCTATTATCCCGCTTTGCTGGAGGGCGCCGGATTCAAATCCATCAAAAAAGTGTTGTCGTGGGAAGTCCCGCCGGCGAATCCCTGGGAGGAAAAATTAGTCCGTGTGTCGCAGAAGGTCGTCAAGCGCTACAATGTGGTCATCGAGACGTGGGATCAGCGTCCTCCGAAGGTCCGTCGACGGGAGATGTTTGAAATCTACAACGATGCGTGGGAAGATAACTGGGGATTTGTGCCCTTTACGTGGGAGGAGTTTGATCACTTGGTGGAGGAGATGCAGCTCATCATGGACAAGGGGCTCTTCATCTTTCTCTATATCAATGGTGAGGCGGCGGCCTTTTTCGGAGGTGTGCCCAATGTCACCGAACGGATGACGCCGTTTTCATTTTCCCCGCGGTTCGAGCTGTTACGCGCAGCCAAAATGCTTTTGACAAAACATCGTGTCACGGGCTTCAGGCTGGGATATCTGGGTGTGAAGAAGAAATATCAAAGGTTGGGACTCGACGGTGTCATGCTGTGGCAACAGAAGGAGTACAGCCGGAAGAAAGGGTACGCCTACTGTGACATGGGCTGGGTTCTCGAAGACAACACCATGACAGTCCGGCTCACAGACTTGATGGGCGCGACGCTGTCAAAGACATACACGATTTATGAGCGGGCGGTCGGATAATGCTGAAGTCGTCCCGTGTCTTGATATCGTGAGAGGATTTTTTCGGTAAAAATGTCAGCATGTCCGAGACGATGAATCGGGCATGTTGTCGGACGGCACATTCCAGGGAGGTGTCATGATGCATATTCGAGTCAATGTCTACACAGTGATCCGCCTTGTCGCGATCGCGCTGACAGGGATGGGGCTGGCGTGCCGGTCCACACAGCATACAACAGAAATCCCGCTGCGATTTGCAGTGACATATTCCAAAGCACAATCTGAAAAACCTTTGGACGGCCGTCTGTTGCTCATGATTTCCACTGACAAGAGCGCCGAGCCCCGTTTCCAGATTGGCGATGGAGCGAAATCCCAGCAGATCTTCGGCATCGATGTGGACGGGCTTGTTCCCGGCCAGGAGGCTGTATTCGATGCGTCTGTTTTCGGCTACCCGAAACAGAGTCTGGCCGAGATTCCCACAGGGACGTATTGGGTGCAGGCGCTGCTGCACAAGTACGAAACATTCCACCGGTCTGACGGCCATACGGTCAAGCTGCCCATGGACCGGGGCGAAGGGCAGCACTGGAACCGTTCACCGGGCAATCTCTACAGCACGCCCAAGCAGATGGTCATCGATCCGACAAAGGATGCGACCATTCGTATCAATCTGGATCAGGCTATTCCGCCCGTTCCACCGCCGGAGGATACCCGATACATCAAGCACATCAAGATCGAGAGCAAGCTGCTCTCC
>CAZDVF010000095.1:0-8703 GCA_964508725.1 uncultured bacterium
AGATGGCGTACAGAATTTGTTCATCCTCTTGAGATGAATAGTTATAAGCCAGCACATCGATAAAGAACTCATTCACAAGATGACTTCGATCAGCGATCTGAAAAACGGAATCAAGGGCTGCGCTTGCCTCATCAAATCGATTGCCCCGAAAAAGCATCTCTGCGCGATCCATAATCATTTGCATCTCTGTAATAGCGTCTTTGAGTTTCGCTTCTTTCGCCTTCGCAAAGACTTCACCTGCTTTCTGGGCCAAAACAATTGCCGTATCCAGCGCAGATGCAGAAGGAACAACAATATCCGGAACAACGCCGATCCCTTCCCAATTGCCACCGGTAACCGGATTGATGGCGCGTTCAGTCGAAATGTAAATCTCAAAATGATCATCAACTTGATACAGATCAACGGAATGAGCGCCTCCCCGCGTCGAATCCCCGACAAGGGTGGCTCTCTTTCTCACCTTCATATCATATGCAAACGCTTCAGATGCAGAAAAAGTCTTTTTGCTTATTAACAGAAAAAGGGGAACCTCTGTCAGTCGTTCAAAGCCAATGTCTTTGGAAGTCCAAAATTCAGTCAACAGATTGTGTTCACGCGAAAACGAACTGGTCAATTGGGTTGGATGATCTAAAAAGTAGCTGCTCAAATAGTCTCCCGAACCACCTCCATTTTCTCTCAGATCGATAATTATTGCATCGGCGTTGGACAGAAACTGCATGGCGGCGATGACCCTGTCCTTGACATCGGGATAAAGATAAAATCGCCGGATGTCCAAATACCCGATATGTCCATCCAGCCATTCCAGTTTGTGAAATCCGTAATTCTCTTTTATGCCCAGGCGGTGATATCGTATGGGGTGATGAAGTGTGCTCTCAGGGTTCTCGCCGGCATCGCTAGATACAATCTGTCGAAAATGATTGTGTTGATCCTGCGTGATGCTGACAAGATCCGCATTCACCTGCTCTGCAAACGATTTGGGATCAGTGAATGATTCGTAGGATCCGTTTTCATACCGTTTTCGAAATGCCTCTGCAAACTGGGCAGCCTTCTCAGGCAACACATATTTTGTTTCGAGCAAGTTGCTGATTTTCTGCAGTATTCCAAGTTTGTAAGCGTTGTCACTTAAATCGAGACCTTGTTGACCAAACACATTCGAAAGGCCAATGAAAAAAGAACAAAAAACAGACATGATGAAAATCGTGGCAGGATGTGCCTTCAAATTGAATGGACATCTTTTTCTCATTGTTCAATCTCCCATTTTTATGAACAAAACGATGTCATCAAATCTGCAAGACGAGTTTCTGATGCACCTTGTGAAGCGTCCACCGTAGCCGACACAAGGGAGACGCAAGATACACTCTCCATTGTTCTGCAACAGCTTGAAAAACTGTCTCTCCGGTCAAGCGGAAAAGTGCTTCCAACTGGGCGATATGCAACCGGTGGTAGGAAAATGAAGCCAGGCGTCTGGGCAGGAACAAATCGTAAACAGACCAGAAGCCGGTGTCATATCGGTGAAGATTGTGCCGTAATCCGCTAACCAGCGAATGACTCCAGGCAACAGCCTCTTCATCCCCTGTGACGGACGCATATTCCAGCACGCCCAGCAGCGCAAACATAAAGCCGTTGAGCACACCCGTCACAGATCCGGCCTTGGGGTATTCTTCGATCAGGGGACTTCCATCAGGGAACCGTGACACCACGCCGCCGTCTTCTGTTGGAAGGATCAGCGCCTTCCACGCAGCCTGGGCTGTATTATGATAACGGGAATCTCCGGATAACGCATGCGCCCGAAGCAGAACGGACAACGCCTCACCCTGAGCCATGCCCGAAATCCACGGGGCGGAAATGTCATAGAATTTAAGAGGGGATGTGTTCGGCCAGACTTTGGATCCGTTGGGACCTGGCTCGGCATGATCGACCAACCATTTCGCCTGCTTCAGGAACGTCTCGCGAGCGACATCATCGTTCTGACGGACGAATCGGTTGTATTGGTGGAGTCCGTACTGGCACACGGTCACGGGATTAGCGGACCAGTCTCCAGTCTCGACGCTGCGGACCAGGGGAACGCCGGACGCATCGAACCGGTAGGCGGAAAAGTCCTCGCCCGTCGCTCGGGTAAAATCAACGGGGTAGCATCCCGGTTTCATTAAAGTGGAACCTCCCTCGTCATCCCTCCAGCTCGTCTATTTTCACTGAAGGGAAAGCTGACAGCTTTTGCCGGAATATCTCGCGGATCTCGGCCAGCCGCTGATCGGTTTTCGCCTCAAATCGCAGGACCAGGATCGGCTGCGTGTTGGACGGCCGCACCAATCCCCACCCATCACCGAAAAGGACACGCGCCCCGTCGATGTCGATGACTTCGTACTCCTTACGGAACGTTTCAGTCAGCGCCTCGACTACGCGGAATTTTTCATCATCGGGACAATCGACGCGAATCTCTGGTGTGGATACGTATTGAGGCAGTGCATCAACCAGAGCGCTCAGAGGCTGATCCTGCTGCGAGAGAAGCTGCGCCAGACGGAATGATACGTAGATGCCGTCGTCGTATCCGAAATAACCATCTTTGAAGAAAATGTGACCCGACATCTCGCCGGCCAGAGGCGCGCCCACTTCCTTCATCTTCTTCTTGATCAGGGAATGACCCGTTTTCCACATCACGGGCTTGCCGCCGGCTTTTTCGATTTCTTCGGGAAGAAGCTGGGAGCACTTCACGTCGAAGAGAATGCTTTCACCAGGATTCCGGGAGAGCACGTCCCGCGCCAGAAGGGCCAATAGCTGGTCAGCAAAAACCACCCGCCCCTTTTCGTCCACCACGCCCACGCGGTCGGAGTCGCCGTCGTAACCCAGACCCAGATCGGCTTCCTCCTCCAAAACTTTGGCGCGCAGATCCGCGATGTATTTCAGAACAGTGGGATCGGGCAGATGATTGGGAAACGTGCCGTCCGGTTCGCAAAAGAGGCGCGTCACCCGGCATCCCATGGCCTCAAACATCTCCGGCGCGATGGGTCCGGCCGTGCCGTTGCCCGCGTCAACAACAATCTTGAACGGCTTGTCGATGTGGATCCGCTCCTTCAGCATCGCCTTGTACGCCGGGACCACCTGCTGAACAAGTTCAAATCCCTTGCCTGTTTCAAAATCGTTTTTTTGGATGAGCCGCAGCAAATCCTGGATCTGCTCGCCAAAAAGGGAAAGCGGGCCGTCGTTGAGTTTCAGACCGTTGAACTCTATGGGATTGTGGCTTCCCGTCACCATGACGCTGCCGTCGGTTTCCAGATGGACAATGGAAAAATAGACCAGCGGTGTGGGGACCGTGCCCACATTGTACACATCCACACCCGTGGAGCGGACGCCGGTCATCAGCGCGTTCTGGATGCGTTCGGACGACAGCCGCACATCGCGGCCCACAGCCACTACCTTGCCTCCCTTACGCCGGATCGTCGTGCCGTACGCGCGTCCGATCAACTCAACCACATCGTCGGTCAGGTCCTGATCGGCAATACCCCGGATGTCGTAGGCGCGAAAAATATTTGAATTCATGAAAAGCTCCTCACTCGTTTCACTCTATGTTATAAGCCTCAAATACTTTTTTTAAGTACTCGGGAGAGGATGTTGGCCTTTTTGTCAGCCGAGGAACAATACACATTGGAATGACCGAGAAAAGGGGTGGGCATAACTCCGCCGAAGGCGGAGTTGCGCAGGGGATGTGAAGTGTGGACGAAAAGGCTTTCATCATTGATTAACCTCAACAATACGATAAGGCATACAAAAAGGCTGGTTCTTTTGGTTCTTTTCTTCCAAGAAAAGAACACTAAAACCAATGGATAAGACACTGAATTGAAGCTCCCCGCCGTCTGCCTGCCTTGGGCAGGCAAGCCACGGAGAATACGCTCGCTGGCAGATTCAAGATGACATCTATCGATTGTCCCCGCACAGATCCACAGGGGATCATTCACCGGATAATAAATCCCTCCTTCAGCGGATCATCAGGATCAAATATAAACCGGCTCTCACCCGTGATGTAGGCATGGCCCGTGACCTCTGGCATGACAGCGGGATGGGGTCCGCACATTGTCACTTCCGACACACGGACGGACATGCAGGTTCCCAGAATGCTCTCGATAGTCACCGTTTCGCCCAAATCCAGTTCGCCGCGCGCGTGATGGATTGCCGCACGGGCGCTCACGCCAGTGCCTGTGGGACTGCGGTCCACTTCACCCTCGGCAAAGATGCAGACATTCCGGCTGTGGTGCGCTGGATCTCTGGGTGGGCCGGTAAAAATTGTGCCGTAGAGGAAGCCCAGATCTTCGGCAAATGGATGGGTGATGGGCAAAGTGGCTTGGACAGCGCGCTTGATCTGCATGCCCGCCTCGATGAGCCTGTTTGAGGATTCCGGTGCCAGAGGGACGCCGGCAACTTTGGCGTCGCAAAAAGCGTAAAATGCCCCGCCGAACGCCACGTCCAGACGGACATCCCCAAGTTCTGGAACGCGGACAGTGGCATCACTGTGCAGCACAAACGACGACACGTTTCGGAACGAGACCTGTTGGACAGCGCCCCCACACCTGTGTCCAATCGCCGTGACGCGGCCCGCGGGCGTATCCATGCGGATCTCGGGAGAGTCGCCGTCTTTTCGGATAAGGCCGGCGTCCAGCGCCACTTTGGCCAGGGCGATGACGCCGTGACCGCACATCGTGCTGAATCCTGCGTTGTGGAGGAAAAGAACGCCCAGGTCGCCGTCGTTTGTGACTGGTTCGGTCATGATGGCGCCGTACATGTCGGCGTGTCCCCGAGGCTCCCACATGAGACCTTGGCGGAGCACGTCGAGATGTGTTTGAGCCCAACACCGTTTGGCGAGAATCGTCTCACCGGGAATGTTTGGTAATCCACTGACGATCACGCGGAGAGGCTCTCCGGCAGTATGGGCTTCAATGGTTTCGATCGTAAGCCACTCTTCCGGCGGTCGCCAGCAGGAATTATTCTGATGACTTTTTATAGGTCCTCCTTTCCGGGCAAGTATTCTTCCGTTTCGATGATTGGAGCGACCTCCAGCAGATCGAACCAGGCCCGACCCTGACTGAACAGCATTGAATATGTCCTGCATTCAGTCGTATTCTCCTCTGTGTTCCAGTAATTTCTTGCGCAACCTATCAAGTCCTGCTTTCGTAGACATAAGATAATGAAAACAAGACTGTTCACAGCTTTCATCATCCTCACCCTGGTTATCACTCCGATAACGACGAGACCTTGCACTGTGTTCTACGCAACGAAGGGAGGCATCGCGCTCGGAGGAAACAACGAAGATTATTCCGATCCCAATACGGGCATGTTCATCATCCCTGGGAGAAACTGTAAAAACGGCTGGATCAAATTCGGATTCCTCGGCGGATTTCCCCAGGGCGGCATGAACGAAAAGGGTCTTTTCTACGACGCCACGGGGTGCGCCTATCTTCCCATGCCTGCATCCGAGGCCGAAAAGCAGTTGTACGACGGTCCCCTGATGCAGAAAGTCATGGAAGAATGCGGCACTGTTCAGGAGGCCCTCGCTGTCTTTTCCGACTTTTACTGCGAGGACCAGTACCGCGCCCAGTATCTCATCGGTGATGCCGCAGGTATGTCCATCATCGTCGAGGGTGACAACATCATCGTCAAGGAAAAGCATTACCAAGTCCTGACCAATTTCTACCAGTCACACCCGGAGCTGGGCGGCTACCCCTGCTGGCGGTACAACACTGCTGTCTCAATCCTGGAAGATGCAAGCGATATTACTCCCCGCCTGTTCGGCGAAATCCTATCGGCCACCCATCAGGAAGGCCGATATCCAACCCGGTACTCCAACATCTACGATCTCAATCGGCAAATCGTCTACGTGTTTCATTCCCACAACTACGACGAATTCATTTCCGTCGATCTGATTGAGGAACTCGGCAAAGGCCAGCGGACTTACACCCTCTCACAACTGTTCTCAAAAATGAAAATTATAAATCCTGCAAATGAAGCGGTAACAAGTTCCGCATCCGTCACCTTTGAATGGACAGGGCAGAAAGACAGCATGTACAAACTCTACTGCTCTACAGACCCGGAAATGGCAGATTGTACCCCGATTCAAGTGACCGGAGACTCATTGGATTCCAATCCGATTCTGATGGCCTGCATCGGCTCCTTCCTGCTGGGAATCGCATCCATCGGAAAGAGACGCTCACGCCGCGCCTTCCTCCTGCTCCTCCTCGCATCGACCCTTTCCTGCGGAGAAAGTGCGATGAATCCCGATAACGATGGAAACATCTCATTCAGCGCCACCGTGGAGAATCTTCAGCCCGATACCGATTATTTTTGGAAAGTCGTGGCCTCTACACAAAACGGCTCTCCCTTCACGAATGAAACTCCTCTTCGAACGTTCAAGACCTCCGGTTAACATACCTTGATCCTGCACATACCTGGATTCCCAGGTGAAATACTCTTGGGATATCATCCCAACCTTTTGGGATTGAGCCATTTGACCAAGATGGTCTCGATCGTGAGCCACTCTTCCGGCGGTCTCCAGCAGGAATCATTCTGATGACTTTTTACAGACCCTCCTCTCAGGGCAGGGACTCCTCCGTTTCGATAATCGGAGTGACTTCCAGCAGATCGAACCAGGCCTTGCCCTGACTGACCAACGTCAGCCGGGGACTGAGACGCACACGCCGGGCATCATTCCCTTCCAGATGGACAGCCAGGTCATACCGGCGCCAGTCGGACGTCAGTTCGAACTCGGCGTCTGCTTCGCGTGCAAGAGCCAGACGGAATATCGCCGGTTTTGACTTCCTGGATGTCCCTGGAAAAAGTTTGCGAAACAGGCCCCTGTACGGATCGGAAAAGCGTGCGGGAAGCGGATCTGCGGCCCTCGCCCAGATCGAGAGACGCACTGTCTGCCCCCCTCTCAGATGGACAGGAAAGAACGCCAAAGTCAATCCCTTTCCCTCCTCAGGCGTGGTTAAACGCAAGGATCGATCACCGTGATACGCAGTCCGCGCATCAACCAGCGCCGATGCCCCCCGGTCGCCACCGTTGTAGATGTAACAACCCGCCGGCGTGCCTGGGCTGACATTATCCTCAAAGCTGCTGTTCACCACTGTGGCTGTGGACGATTTTATTGGGTTTGATTCGAGACCGAGATTCAGGATATAGATCCGAGTACCCAGTCCATCAATAACGTCTTCCAAAGTGCCGCGAACCACATCCACTTGCCGGTTCTCAAAAGGTAGGTCCGCCTTCCCCGTGAAGAACACATTGTTCAAACGCAGCCCGACGGACAGAGGTTGATTCTCTGTGTTGACCGCAGCCAAAAGGATCGTGTCGCCCCGGCGCCAGGCTCTGGCTTCCACTTGTGGGGAAGAAGAGACCACATCCGGATGCGCAGAAGCGGACAGCAGGAACGGCGTCAACTCAGCAGCCTCCCGAGCCAAATTGCCGCAAGCTGCCCACGCATCCGGAGACTTGGGGAAACTGGCCAAGCCATGCCGGATAAAATACTGAATTCCCGTTGCGCCGCGAATCAGGGCCAGCCAGGTCATGGCCCGGATCTCCCGCGCCGCGGGCTCCCTCTCCCATCGTTCATTTCCGCCGAAAGCCTGGGGCACAATCCAGACCGGTGTGCTGGTGTCGAAGCGGGACGTCAGATAGGTCGTAAACCGGCCAGCCTCTGTGAGAGGCATTTCCGGAATGGGATAGGGATCGGCCATGGCCACGTCCAGGGCATTACTGTAAGCCTGAGACTGCCAGGGGCGAGCGAACACCATACTCACCGGGTGGTAAGGATCGAGTGTCTTGACCAGACGATAGATGGACTCCAGTGAATCGGGAGGAACTCCTGCGGCAACCGGTTCGTCGGCGATGTGCCAGGCGAGCAAAGCCGGGTGATCGCGGAAAGTTTTGATCTCATCCCCGAGAAGTCTCCTCTTTTCGCGAGTGGATCGCCGTGCCATCCGGTTGGCGTACACACCGCCGCCAGTTGTGACGCTGAGCAGATGGTAGTGCACCTTGATCCCCAACGCGGCGCACCGATCCATGAAGCGCAAGCGCGCCAGCCGGCCCGGCCGGCCGTTGTCCTGATACGGCGAAATGACGTTGAATCCCCGGACTGCCGCGTCGTCCGGCAGATCGGACTGCACCGGCGAATAACAATAAAAACCGACGGGGAAGAAAGGCAAATCTTCGACAATCAATCCACCCGTGGCGCGATCAATTTTCACGGCATTGGCCCGATGGGTCCGCTTGACCACACGTACCTGTAACGTATCGGACACTCTGCCGCCGACCCGGATAATACTATCGAGGGTGTGAGATCCTTCCGAAAGATGACTCACGGGAAAAGAGATCAATTCTCGCGCCTGGATCGAGGCAATCGTGGACTCAGTCAGGGCAACACCCTGATCCCACAGGGAGATGAAAATGGTCTGACCTTTAAGTCTGATCGGGAAATGGACCAGGATCTCGCCGGACGTTTCGTGTGTGTAGTAATCAAGACGGCTCGACAGACCGATGGAAACAGGCTGGGCGATAATCCCGCTTTCAAGAGAAAGCCAGCAAACAATACATTGGAAAAAGAGGAGAAGAAACGATCTCGGTTCGAAACCCATGGTGGCTACAGGTCGGATGGCGGTGTGACAATGTGTGCGTTGCCGTTATCTTGACTGTCCAATATCGTGCGCAGTTCACGTTGAAGAC
>CAZDVF010000096.1:0-8681 GCA_964508725.1 uncultured bacterium
AGTTTAGGATCGAGAACCACTAGCTGAGCTAGTGGATTGAAGATCAATCATTCGGCTTTGCGGATGATGTCCAGCGCATCCTTCGGCGAGGCTGCGTGCTTCAACGCATCACAGAACATCGCATCGCTCGTGAGGCGCGCAATCTGGGCTAAAACCTGCACATTGGGACCGGCAGCGGATTCCGGTGCAAGAAGAAGAAAAAAGAAATGCGACGGTTTGCCGTCGGCCGACTCAAAATCAAGTCCTTCTCTCGAAATACCCAACGCCAAAGCCAGGTCTTGGGCCACGGCTGTTTTTGCGTGAGGTATAGCCACGCCACGCTCCAATCCCGTGCTCATCAGTTTCTCTCGGGACAAAATAGCTTCCAAAGCCAAGGCCCGGTCAACAATAAGTCTCGATTTCATCACAAGATCCAACAACTCCTGAATGATTCCCTCTTTATCATTTGGCGTCAATTCCACGGTAATCCGCTCTTCGGTCAACAGATCCGAAAGTCGCATGGTGCTTCCTCCTGCAAGTACATCAGTCCGATAATTCCAGCTTTTGATAGATTTGCTCGACACGGTCGGCATCTTTCACAACCATGACAGAGCATCTGGCCTTGCGAAAAATCAATTCGGCTTCATCGTGGTATGTATCTTTTCGCGACATGACAGGATCCAGTTCACCCATCACCAGGAAATCCACATTCCACGTCTCGATCATCCGAATGACTTCTTTGTTAACAACTCCTTTTGACAACTCAGTCTGGATGGTCACGCCTTTTTTTCTCGCCAAGTCAGCAATGTAGTTGAGATACCGCTTTCCATCTTGTTCCAGATCCTGCTCGTAGTCCATCTCTTCAATCTTGACGAAAATACGGGCTTTAAGCAGCTCCTGAAGCAAGCTGACATTCACGACATAGAGGGCTCTCAATTCTGCGCCGGTCGCTTTGGCCAGAGCGATACTATATTGTGCTGCGGTGATGCACTCCTCGGTGCCGTCCACGTACAGTAAGATTTTTTGGATGGGTCCGCTCGTGCGCATCTGTTTTATCCCCTCTTTTTCTCCAACATCTCTTTCACAAGTTTAAGCGTGGCGAAAGATTCGCGTTCACTCTCTTCCAGTGTATCTTCGATGTATTTAATAGATTCCCTGTAGTCGGGCAGCGCAATTTTATCCAGCGCGTTAACCCTGCGCATGGTCTTTTGCACCTCTTCTGCAATCCGCAGCAGGCTGATGCGAAGCTCGGCCAGTTTGGCCAAATCTTCAAGCAAACGCTTGAAGCGGTCGATGGTCTCATCAATCCACACGGATGTGTCGCCAAGGCTGAAATAGGGCGCATGGTCATCTATTCTGAGATCCACCTTGGGAATGTTAACACCCATGATACGTCGCATCTGAATAGTCAGCTCGGAAGTGATATTGACAGCAGGAGCGATGTCCGAGACAGCCTGCCGCCCCATGGCCAGAACCGACCCCATAAGGGCGCGAAAAGCCTCGGCCAATTGCGTTTCCACCCGTTCCTGCGCGTCGGTTGTTTTATCGATCAGTCCCATGAGTTCGACAACAAGGATCTGCCGCTTCTGCTCCAGAAGGTCGTACCCTTCCTGTGCGAAAGCGCGGTCGCGCCGCAGCCGCATGAGATTGCTTTTTGTTGGAACCACTTGATATCGGGCCACGCTTCAATCCTATTTTGCTGTATTTCGCTTTGCGTCTTTCTTGTTTTCTCATTCAACAGCATTGCGGAAAGGGACAGGATTTTACCACAGTTCAATGATCAAGTTCATCATATCCTGGTCTCATTTCAGATAGACGCTGGACTACATCAGGTTCATCAACAGCATGAGAACAAAAAACCCGGACACAGAGAACATAAAAAAGAGACCAATCCAGAAACGCCAGCTCGTGTCTTGAGATCCGCCGTGAAGGATGCCGTTGACATGAAGCAATCGCTCAAGTAAGCCGCCTTCTCCTCTCAGGGAAACAGTGTTAACACGCGCCGGAAGGGTTTGCGTGATATCCTTGGCCTTCTCTGTCAGGACACTTCCCTCCATCTGACGCAACACGCCAACACTGCGTCGAATTGACTCCATGAGGATAATCACATCCGGGCTGAGCGCGGCTTCCTTTGCCTGTCGGATCAAATCCTGGATGCGATACTTGAGCCGCCGTATGAATTTAAAATAAAAAGACATCCGAATGGTTGAATAAAAAAGAACTCCATCGAGCAGGACGAGCGCCAGAGCGTAGAATCCGATGAAACCCATCATGGCTGTCTGATTCCATGCGCCATGAAGCAAGACGGAGGCGACAAATCCCGGAACAAGAAGCCACCACCGATGATGCCGCCTGGCCAGGCCCAGAAAGTACCCGCTCACCACATTCACTAAAACGTGCCCTGAAACAGCGCGTAGCAGCACGATCTTCTGTAACGCGCTGTGGTAGAGCCCCATCTCTCCTGTCGTCATCCCATAGACATAGGGATTGATGACAAACTGAAAGGAATACCCCACGTTCTCGAGAACTGTGAAACCGGCAGCCACAATAAGGTAATAGATGATGCCATCCGTCTCTTCATTGAACGACTTGAGCCGCCAGACAAAAATCATCACAATGAGAAATTTAAGCAGCTCTTCGAAAAAACCGGCCACAAGGTAATTGTCAATGAGTGGAGTAAATTCCCACGCATAGCGATGGAATAGGAACGCCTTCAATTTGCCGAAGAGAAACGTCGCTAAAATCGAGAGAATGAAGATTCGCACCAGCGTCCATCGGGGCTCCTTTTCATTCAGGTCAAAAAGGTAGACCAGGAGGACCAAACAACCGCTGGCCACCACATTGGCGATAATGATATCACTAATCACGTGCGTCTCCCTGCTATCGCATCAGAATCATCTTGCGAACCGTGTTAAACCGACCCGCTTGCATATGAACGAAATAGACACCGCTTGTTGCCGGACGATCCTGAATCTGTCCGTTCCATTGGACAGTATAGCGGCCGGGAACGTGGTCTCTGTCAGCCAGGTGCGCCACCTCGCGCCCGAGAAGATCGTGGATTGTGACAGTGACCCACTCGCGCTTTGGCACATCATAGTCCAAAATGGTGGAGGCATTGAACGGATTGGGATGATTGGGACGCAGCTGAAACGCTGACGGGATATCGGCGGATTCGGGCATGGTGACCGATGTTGTTCCGAAGAGCGCCTCCCACTTCGCCTTTGCTGCAACGGCATTGGCTTTCAGATCGTCCAGACCGTCTCCACCCAGCACGGCGAAACCGACCAGCACGGTATCGCCTGGTCCGATATCCAGCGGCCCAACACCCAGAACATGGGAATAGTCGCTGTACGTTGTATCGGAAGGCAATCGGATGCCCCCGGACAAATCGCTCCACTTCTCAAAATCGGTGTACCCGTCGTAGATCCAGTCGGGATTCTTGATCGAAGCGTAGTGAGACGCACCGCCCGCGCTGACCACGGCCAGACCGCAGTACAGGTTGTCATCCGGCTGATACACATATCCCAGACTGAGAGTGGAATCGTATCCTGGTCTGTTAAACTGGGCGGATGCGCCCATCTGATATCCCACATCCCAGTCGGCAAAAAGACCGAAATGGATGTTTTCAAGATGGCGGAAAGTCAGGCTCAGCCGATAGGTCAGCAGAACGAATCCGCCGTGGTCAGGACCGTTGAACGCCAGCGACGTCTGTGTGACATAGAGCCCCATGGAAGCCGGAGCAGTCTCGTCGGAGAAGACCGCAAATCCCTGTTCATCAGCAAGTGTGCCTGGCACTGTCAGAACCAGCTCGCCACCCGGCGCCGTGTCGAAATCCTGATCTTGCACATTTTGGTCGGCGCTCCGGGCCACATCCGAAAGAATGTCAGGACCCGTGCCCGCCATAACAGCCCCCTCAAAGAGCAGGCTGTCGGCGTCGCCGTAGGCGAACGACTCTCCCATCATATTGTGTGGATAATCGGCATATCCGAGACGGCCGGTGGACGTCAGGGTCAGATGGGCATTCTCGCCGCGAATGGTGGCATAGACCGGCGAAATAATAAAGTCCAGATGGTCAACATCCTGGTATGTCTCGCCGGCTGAAATATCGAGGCGAATATCCACGCGCTGTCCCCTGTCCACCGCCGGATCGATCTGAATGCGCACAGGACTGTTCGTATTCGTCCACTCTCCCAGCATGCCAAGACCGGAGATCTGAAATGTCGCGTTCCCAAGGACGACATCAGGATGGTCCGTGTGAAATGTGAGGACAACTCCGGTGGCCGGCTCCAGGTAATTGATTACGTGGAAGGATAGCAGAATCTCCTCGCCGGGATCAAAAATACCGTCATGATTGGTGGATGACCCCTCCTCAAACTGGACATCGGTCAAACGGATGGAGGGCGACGTTTCAGTCAAGGCCCGGTAGAGGTTGAGCCTGCCGCGTCCCAGCTTTTCAGCATAAGCCGGATTCAACGCGTCAATTGGATCAGCTGTCACGCGGACCTGCTCCCCGGCCTGCTGTCCCGTCCACGTCGAGTGAACAGCCTTGACCAGAGCTGCCGCGCTGGCCGCCAGGGGCGCTGAATAGGATGTTCCGCTCATGTACCTGTAACTACCGCCGGACCAGGAAGTATAGATCGATAGCCCGGGGGCGGACAGGTCAACTGAATATCCATAATTGGAAAAAAAGGCTTTGATATCCGCCTGGTCTGTGGCAGTCACTGAAAGGACACCGGGATAGCTGGCTGGATAATTAGCGCCATCTGTATCACCGTTGCCCGCAGAGGCCACCACAAGCGCGCCCAGATCCGTCACATAATCAATCACATCCTGTTCAAGATTGGATGCGCCGCCGCCGCCAAAGCTGCAACTGATGAAATCAGCGCCATTCTCGGCTGCGTAAAACATACCCTCATATCCATACCATATGTGACCGGGATCAGTATCCACAGATGCCTTCACTGGCATGATGCGGACGGCGTAGGCGGGCGAAGCAATGCCGAGTCCGTTGTTCGTTACAGCGCCGGCCACACCGGCGACAGTTGTGCCATGGATCGGCACAGTCTCATCGGGATCATTGTCCGGTTGCCCGAAATCGTCACCCCCGAAATCGTACCCGTGGATGTCGTCGATGTACCCGTTGTGGTCGTTGTCCTCGCCGTCACCGGGGATCTCGCCGGGATTGGTCCAGATGTGCGCCGCTAGATCGGGATGATCCAGATCCACACCCGTATCAATGACAGCGATAATAATCGCCGTGTCTCCGCGGGAAATGTCCCACGCATCACGCGCACGGATCTTATCGAGAGACCATTGAAGACTGAGGTAGGGATCGTCCGGTTCGTGGTCGATCGTACGCGCGCGGATCGGTTCGGCCCACGCAATCTGGGGATTCCGGGAGAGAACGGCGCAGGCTTTCAGGACGTCGGAGCCGGGCTGAAGCTGGATGCGGACAATGCCGGACAGGGATGTGCTCCGCTGAACATGGTGCTGGAACATCGGCTCCGAACCAATCGCATCAATCCGCTGGAGCATGTTCTCCCACGCCGCCTGGTCGGTTTTTCCCAACGCGGAGGCGGACCTGCGAACGACCAACACATCGGGCAGGATCAATTCGCCGGAGGGAAACGACTTGACCGCACGCTTTTGGATCGCGTCGCGCGGTCCTACTGCTGTCCAGCCTGCGGCAATTGGATAGAGAGATAATGCTAACAGGGCGCACCATTTCAACAAACCACTGATGCATATCTGAGAAAATCCCGATTCAATGTATCGATCATGTGGAGGCATGCGGGCAACTCTCGTCACATTACTTCCCGTAGTATTTGGACAGCTCTTCTTCGGTGATGCGGTGGAGTTCGTCTTTGGGCAAGACGGAAATGACTGTCCAGCCCAGGTCCAGTGTCTCTTCGATAGACCGGTCTTCATCCTCCCGCTGGGAGAGAAACTGGGTCTCAAACGCTTCGCCGAACTTGAGATACGTATGATCCAGGGGCGTCAACTCTTCCTCACCGATGACCGAAGCCAGAGCTCTCACATCCTTCACCTTGGCGTAGGCGGCAAAAAGCTGGCTGGCAATGTGGGCGTGATCTTCCCGCGTCATGCCGGATCCGATGCCGTCTTTCATCAGACGGGAGAGAGACGGCAACCCGGCGATAGGAGGATAAATCCCCCGCTGAAAGAGATCCCGCTCAAGCACAATCTGACCCTCTGTGATGTATCCTGTCAGGTCGGGCACCGGATGCGAAATGTCGTCGTTGGGCATGGTTAAAATCGGCACCTGTGTGATGGACCCTGTGGAGTTCTCCACCATGCCCGCCCTCTCGTACAGGGAGGCAAGGTCGGAGTAAAGGTAACCGGGGTAGCCCTTGCGCGACGGGATTTCGCCCCGCACCGTGGAAATTTCCCTGAGCGCCTCACAGTAATTGGTCATGTCGGTGAGGACGACCAGGACGTGCATATCCTCACGAAAAGCCAGATACTCGGCCATGGTCAGGGCCGTTCTGGGCGTCACCAGCCGCTCAACAGACGGCGCGTCTGCTAAAGAGAGGAAGAGGACCACATTCTCGAGCACGCCCGTCTCTTTGAAATTATCTATAAAAGTGCGGGCCACATCGTGCTGCACACCCATGGCGCAAAACACAATGGCAAACGACACATCCTCGCCCACAATTTTCGCCTGACGCACGATCTGGGCCGTGACACGGTTGTGGGGCAGGCCGGAACCGGAAAAGACGGGGAGCTTCTGACCGCGCACCAGGGTATTCATACCGTCAATGGCCGAAATGCCGGTCTGAATGAATTTGGTGGGATACATCCGCGCCGTGGGATTGATCGGCACGCCATTGACATCCCGCCGCTCCTCGGCTATGGGATCGGGCCCTCCATCGATGGACCGGCCCACGCCGTCGAACACCCGGCCCAGCATCTCACGACTGACCGGAAGCTTCAGCGGCTCGCCGCAAAAACGGACAACCGTATCCACCAGTGACAGGCCGGTGGTTCCCTCGAAAACCTGGACCACTGCCGCGCCCTCGCTGGTTTCGAGCACCACGCCCAGCCTCTCTTCTCCCTCTGTGGTCTTGATCTCCACCAGCTCGTTGTATCCCACATTGTGGATATTTTCAAGAAAGAGCAGGGGACCGATAATCTTTTGGGCGCCCTGGTATTCACGTCCCAGAAGAAGATTTTTTGGATCAAGTGGAGCCATAGATGTCACCTAAGCGTTGCATTTCCCGTTCCAGCCTCTGCTGGAGCGTATCCAGTTTGTCCGTTTCGTCGTTGGCCACGGCGAATTTCATCCGGGCAATCTCGCTCATGATCTTCATCCGCTTGAGCTTGATGAGTGTTGCGCCCTGTTTGATCGCGGCAGATCCCAGGCGGTAAAATGTGACGACGATCTTGAGCATCTTCACCTGTTTCTGGACCGTGGAGTACATGTCGATCTTGTCGAATGCGGATTGCTGAAGGAATGTATTTTTAAACAGCGTGCAGACTTCAAGAACGAGCCTCTGACTGTCGGGCAGCACATCTGCGCCCACCAGTTTGACGACCTGCTGCAACCGGTTTTCTTTTTGAAGCAACGCGAGGATTTCCTGACGAAGGTCCGCCCACTCGGTGTCGCCATTTTCAGTCCACCAATCTGTCACGTCTTCAACGTACTCGGAGTAGGAATCGAGCCACGAAATGGCCGGGTAGTGTCGCGCGTTGGCCAGGTCGCGGTCGAGCGCCCAGAAGGTTCGGACGAACCGCTTGGTATGTTGTGTCACAGGTTCGGAGAAATCACCGCCCGGAGGTGAGACAGCGCCCACAATGGTCACAGATCCGTTCTGGCCGGAAAGGGATTCAACCAGGCCGGCCCGCTCGTAAAACTCGGCCAGCCGCGTCGGCAAGTAGGCGGGGAAACCCTCTTCAGCAGGCATCTCCTCCATCCTGCCGGAGAGCTCACGAAGCGCCTCGGCCCAGCGCGACGTGGAATCAGCCATGATGGCCACATGGTAGCCCTGGTCGCGGTAGTATTCGGCCACAGTGACTCCCGTGTAGATCGAGGCTTCCCGCGCTGCCACCGGCATGTTGGATGTGTTGGCGATGAGAACAGTCCGCTCCATCAAAGGGCGGCCGGAGCGGGGATCAGTCAGTTTGGGAAATTCCTGCAAAACATCGGTGATCTCGTTACCCCGTTCGCCGCATCCGATGTAGACCACGACATCAGCGTCGGACCATTTGGCCAGCTGGTGCTCGATCAGGGTTTTCCCGGTGCCGAATCCGCCGGGCACCACCACGGTGCCGCCTTTCGCTACAGGGAAAAGCGTGTCAATAACACGCTGGCCAGTCACTAAAGGGACTTTAGAATAAAGTCGCGTGCGAATGGGGCGGGCCTTCCGCACCGGCCATCGGTGAAACAGGGTCAGCGATTTCTTGACATCACCGGCATGTATCTCGCAAATGACTTCATCAACCCGGTACGATCCTTCCGGAGCCATGCGAAGGACCTGGCCAGAAATATCCGGGGGAACCAGGAGACGGTGCTCAATCCGTTCGGTTTCCTGCACGACACCCAGGATCTGGCCCGGCGTAACTGTCTCGCCTTCTTTAACACGCGGGGTAAACGCCCACGTCTTCTCCCTGTCGAGGGACGGGACTTTGATCCCCCGCTGAATGTACTGATCTGAAATCTGCTTGATCGCTTCAAGGGGACGCTG
>CAZDVF010000097.1:0-8647 GCA_964508725.1 uncultured bacterium
GGCTCCGCCGGGAGTCTTAAAGCCACCGCCTCTGGCGGTGGATCGTTTACTCCCACGAATGATCCTGCGATATCGAGTCGGCATATTGATTGCGTTCAGTTTCCTCCTTTTCAATGTGCTTACACTTTTTGCCCAGAATACACAAACGAAAAACGGATTCCGCCGGGTCAGGACGTGACGGATCGATTTTCCATTCTCCATATTGCCGATATCCCAAAAACGCCACAGGAGAAATGGTCCCTGAAAATTGGAGGCGAGGTTGACAGCACGGTCGTCCTGAGTTGGGCCGGACTGATGGCGATGGATACGCTGTTGTCGGTTTCGGATTTTCATTGCGTTACGGACTGGAGCCGTCTTGATAATAAATGGACGGGCGTGCGTATCCGGGATGTGCTGGCCCTGGCACGGCCTAAATCGTCTGTTCGTTATGTCACGTTCCGCAGCGCTGACGGATACACCACGTCACTTCCCTTGTCCGACTGCACCGGCGAAGACGATATTCTCGCCTTTCGCTGGGAAGGCGCATTGCTCGGGCCGGATCGCGGCGGTCCTGTCCGCGCCATTGTCCCTTCAAAATACGGATACAAGAGCGCCATGCGGGTGGTTGAGCTGAAGGTGACATCCAAGCAAGAGTCAGGCTACTGGGAGCAGCGTGGTGACAGTCAGTCCGCAGATTCGTGGAAGGAGGAGCGGTATCGGTAATTTGGGTCCGAAATTCGTGGATCGGGCTTGGCGTCGACGTCAAGTCACGGATGAGCACATGGTGGTCGATCCGGCGCTTCTGGGTAAGCCGTTAGCCAGACCTGTCCGACGCGGTGTCGCTTTGGTGATTGATGCGTTTCTGGCCTACCTCTTGACTGTCCTCATCACGGTGCTGGTGCTTCATCTCCGTGCACCCCGGGTTTTACCGAATGTTTTCCGTTTGGTGACGCAATCGTCTTCCGAAGAAAAAGAGCGCATCAAGCAGGAGATCCGCTTTGATCTGTTTCAGTTTGTTGCGAATCGCAAATCTGATGCGCTGCCCGAAGAGATCCGGCTCGCCGTTATGAAAAACGATCCCGATGTGCTGGACACTTCCTTGGGTCACAGGGATGTCGGATTAACGGTTAGTCTCTCGGCTAAAAAGCCGTCGCGTTACGATCCCGAATCCTGTACGCTATCGATTGGCGGCGATGTCCTGTTTGGACGGGTGAGTCTTTTGTTCCGCAGTTTTACCGTCTATCTCGTTTACTTCACAGTTTTGTTGTGGCTGATGAAAGGACGAACGCCGGGCAAAGCGATGTTCCGGATACGTGTTGTCAAGCTCGGCGGCGGACCCATGCGTTTGTGGGATGCCTTTGGACGGGCGGGCGGCTATGCAGCCAGTCTCTCGACAGCCGGTCTCGGATTCCTTGAATCGTTTTGGCATCCGAACAGGCAGACAGTACATGACCGCATCGCCGGCACAGTAGTGATCAGTGAGAGCAGAAGGGGACATCCAAAACCTCACAGTGACGAGATGACAAAGACAAAGTAAATTCAATCGGCAGGAGTGTATTATGAAGATCGGTATAATTACCAGTGGAGGCGATTGCGGCGGATTAAATGCTGTTGTCAAAGGCGCCGCATACATGGCTCATTCCCAAAACGCGGAGGTTGTTGTTATCCCTAACGGTTACGCTGGCCTTTATAATCTTGTCGACACTGGCGGTCTTGTTACTCTGACAGAAGATCGTCTTGACCGATTTGAGGCCAATTTTGCGGGATCCGAGGCAGGCCATTCGCGCGTTAAGATTTCCAGAATCGACGAACCCAATAAGTACGAGCGTATTAAGGAAGGATTGAATAAATTTGGGATTACGGGGCTCGTCATCAGCGGAGGGGATGACACCGGCAGTGTCATGATTGATTTGTCCGAGCATGGCATACAGTGCGTGCACGCGCCGAAAACGATGGATCTTGACCTGCAGACGTACTCGGTGGGGGGAGATTCGGCAATTAATCGCATAGCGATGTTTGTTCAGGACCTCAAGACCACGGGGAGGACGCATAATCGGATTATTGTTACGGAGGTGTTCGGCAGGTATGCGGGGCATACGGCATTTCGGGGTGGTATTGCCGCCGAGGCGGACTGCATTTTAATTCCGGAGATCCCTGTTGACTGGGACGAAGTATACACCAGGGTTTTTCGGCGTTTTACCCGCCGTATCAAGGTCAGTGACGTTCATTCCGGCACATACACAATCGTCGCAGCAGAGGGTCTGAGGAACGCCGATGGCAGTGAGATTACGGACGATTCGGCAGGTGTCGATTCCTTCGGTCACAAAAAACTGGCCGGTGCCGGAAAATATGTTTGTCAGGAACTTAACAAAAGAATGAAGGTTGATCCTTTGTTAAAGCAGTTTATGAAGGAGACGAATCAGTTTGTAATCGATGTTTACGAGATGCCAGAGGTGCGATCTGTCGTTCTCGGGCATCTCGTGCGTTCGGGGCGCAGTTTTGCCTACGATGTCAACTTTGGCTGGGAGGCGGGAGGAGCTGCAGTGCTGCTGCTTCTGGAAGGCAAAAGCGGTGTGACGGTAAGCGACGTTCATGGGAAGGAGATCCGCTATATGCCATCGAAGCAGGCAATTAAGCAACGTTATGTTGATCTAGATAAAATCGCTTTGTACGAGGAGATGGGAATTTGCTTCGGCCGAAAGGTGGAACGTTTTGTTCCTGAATTCAAGGAAATCACCGAGGCCCCCGACCGGATCTATTAGATTACAGGGTCTGTTCGGCCAAGGCATACCACAAGACACTGAAAATGATGGAACCGTTTGTTGTGGATGGGATTGTTGGGCTGGCCATAGAGTCGGGAACGGTTAGGGCCGTTGCCGTTCGGGCGAAATCACAGAGAAGTTGTTGGAACCCCCGTTCACGCAGATGAATCCCGTATCCGGGAAACGATCAAGTTTGAAATAGAAGAGCCCCTTTCTTGCTCCATTGCGGGCAAGCTGCATCAACTTTACGAAGTTATTCCCATGGCCTACATCTGTGAACATGCGGGGGCTCAGCCACTGACGGAACCATGCGCATTCTTGATATTGAGCCGACGAAGCTGTACCAGCGGGCCTGCTGATCATCGGCAGCAAATGGGATGTGGATGAGGCTACGGCATTTATCTCGGGATTGAAGTGGTTTTACGCGGGTGTCCATTTTTTATGCTTTGAACACACCAAGGATGTGGGGAATCAAGCCCTTGCCTGTCTTTGACAGGCTTGCTCGTATAAAGTGCGATTGAATCAGGACTGGCTCGTTTTTATTGTTCGGCCCTTTTTGTCACACGAAGTGATAAAAAAGAGCCGAATATCTTTTTTCTTGACTTTAACCTTTTGCTTTCGTATAATCATACCGAGGAATGCATATGAATACAAAAGAACGCAGACAGCAAATCCTGCGGAAGATTATTGACCAGCAGGGTATTGGCGATCAAGGTCATCTGCTCAATGAACTAAGAAATAAGGGGATCGAGACAACACAGGCAACCATATCGCGGGATTTGCAAGAGATCGGGTATGTCAAGATACGGGTGTCATCAGGTGTGTATAGATATGAGTTGTTGGATGTTTGGTCTGATGATTTGATCAGGGAGCGGCTTCGTGTTTCATTTCAAAATTTTGTGACCGAAATACGCAGTGCAAACAATTTGATCATCGTAAAAACAACTCCCGGAAACGCCAATGGGGTCGCAAGCTCAATTGACAATTTGAAACATCGGGAAATTCTCGGAACAGTGGCTGGAGATGATACGATCTTAATCGTTGTCGAAACAGGATCCAGTTGTAAGCGTCTGGTTAGGGAGTTTCAGGACATTTGATCGATGCAAGACGAACTTTATTTTACATTTATACAAACCTTAGGCCGGAGGAGGCGCAGGATCCGTTCCAGTTGCTGCCGGCCATGTGTATCCGATTAAAGATTTGGATCAATCCTGAGATGATACCTCGCAGCCGGCTGCGGGGGTTTTTTTTATCATAATCTTAAAGAAGGAGCATTCGATGGGTAAAGTGATTCTGGCGTATTCCGGTGGATTGGATACATCTGTCATTCTCAAATGGCTGATCGAAGAAGGCCACGATCTGGTCGCCTACATCGTTGATGTCGGGCAGGCTGATGACATTAAAGCTGCCCAGAATAAAGCACTGAGCACCGGAGCGTCCAAGGTCTATGTGGAAGATTTGAAGGACGAACTGGTTGCAGACTATATTTTCCCTGCCATCAGGGCCAATGCAATTTACGAAGGACGTTATCTTCTGGGCACAGCTCTGGCGCGTCCCCTCATTGCCAAGCGACAGATCGAGATTGCCCACAAAGAGAATACAAGATTTGTGTCTCACGGCGCTACAGGCAAGGGAAATGATCAAGTTCGGTTCGAGTTATCCTATTTTGCACTCGATCCAAATATCCAGGTCATTTCGCCCTGGAAGGATGCCCGGTTTCTTTCTGTTTTTCAGGGACGTCCTGACATGATCCACTACGCTGAAACGCACGGCGTCGAGATCAAGGCATCCGTCGACAAGCCGTACAGCGAAGACGCCAACCTGATTCACATCAGTCACGAGTCGGGTGTTCTCGAAGATCCGGCCGCCAGGGCTGAAGAGGATGTGTACAGTATGACACGGAATCCCATGAACGCACCGGATTCCGAGACGATTATTGACATCCATTTCAAGGACGGTGATCCCATTCAGGTTACGGATCATGCTAATGGCGTCACAAAAACCAAGCCTTATCCACTCTTTACTTACCTGAACAAACTGGGCGCAGAGAACGGCATTGGCCGTATCGACATTGTGGAGAACCGCTTTATCGGGATTAAAAGCCGTGGTGTATATGAATCGCCCGGCATGACCATTCTCCACATCGCCCACATGGACATCGAGGGAATCGCCATGGACCGGGAAGTGATGCGGCTGCGCAACATGCTCTCACCCAAATTTGCTGAAATCGTGTATAACGGATTCTGGTTCTCGCCGGAGATGGACTTTCTCATGGCCGCCATCAATAAAAGCCAGGAAGTCATCGACGGCGTGGTTACGCTTTCCATTTATAGGGGTAATGTGATGGCTGTGGCGCGGGAGTCGCACAGTTCGCTTTATGATCAGGAGTTGTCCAGTATGGATATCGAAGGCGGATTCAACCAGATCGATTCAGCGGGATTTATCAACATCAACGCCATTCGCCTGAAGGCGCATAATGCCATCATGACCAAACAGGGCAAGAAGGTCACTGATTTCATGAAGACTGACGGGTAGTTCTATTCCTGTCAATCTGAATGGAGTCCAATTCTACTGAAAACCATGTCAGGTGTTTCTCACACATTTGATACCACGCGACAGGAGAACCATCTATGAAAGTCTGGAACGGACGGTTTGAGGAAAGGGAAGACAATCCGCTTCTCGAGGCCTTTAACGCTTCCATTCACGATGACGCCTTCCTTTTAGATGCCGAAATCCGGGCGTCGCTGGCGTACGCCTCTGCTCTGAATCGGGCATCCATTCTCACGCCATCTGAATTTGAGGCTATCCGCTCCGGACTCGAACGGGTCCGGAGCCGAATCCGGTCCGGCGAAAACCTCGCTCAATTCGAGGACATCCACTCGGCTGTCGAATTAATGCTCACCGAGGAGACCGGGGAAACGGGAAAGAAACTCCACACGGGCCGCAGCCGAAACGAGCAGGTGGCAACTGACGAGCGGCTTTTTCTGAAAGAGCGGATGCCCGAGATCCTGCTGGTCCTCACACGGATTCAGGAAACTGTCCTCGGTTTGGCGGAGGATTACTCCAACGTCGTCATGCCGGGCTACACTCACTTGCAGCAGGGGCAGCCGGTGCTTTTCGCTCACTATATCCTCTCCCTTTTTTGGCAGATGGAGCGGGGCAAGGACCGGCTCCGTGACGCGCTGAAACGGATTGATGCTCTGCCGCTGGGGTCCGGCGCACTGGCCGGTTCCACTGTTCCACTCGATCGCGATCACATGCGGGAGATTCTTGGTTTCGCATCTGTGACGTCCAATTCCATGGATGCGGTGTCGGACCGCAGCTTCATCCTTGAAGTCCTCTTTGCTCTCTCCCTCGTTTTTCTGGATGTCAGCCGGGCGTGCGAGGACTTCATTGTCTTTACCTCCAAAGAATTCGGACTCATCAAACTGGACGACAGCATCGCCACATCCAGCAGCCTTATGCCGCAGAAAAAGAATCCCGATTTTTTCGAGCTGCTGCGCGCCGGCGCCGGTCGGATGTTCGGGCTTGCCAGCCAGCTCTTCATCACGGTGAAGGGGCTGCCCTCCACCTACAACAAAGACCTGCAGTGGGATAAAGAACCGCTCCACCGCGGTGTGGACGACGCTGTTCGCATGCTCAAGATCTTCCATCTGATCCTTGAGCGGATCACACCGGACGCCGAAGCCATGCG
Source organism: uncultured bacterium (assembly GCA_964508725.1). Taxonomy (GTDB): domain Bacteria; phylum Zhuqueibacterota; class QNDG01; order QNDG01; family DSAB01; genus CAZDVF01. The sequence continues at coordinate 6,436 of CAZDVF010000097.1, forward strand.
CAGCAAGCTTGATCCACTTCTTCTTGCCACAGATCTGGCGGACTATCTTGTGGAGCGCGGCGTTCCCTTTCGCGAGGCGCACGGCATTGTCGGCGCTGTGGTCCGACACGCCGAAATGCATCAAACGTACATCAACGCGCTGTCGGTGGACGCACTTCGACAATTCAGCGACGCGTTTGGCGATGATGTGTCCCAGGTCTTCGATTTTACCCAGTCCGTTCGCCGGAAAAAGACGACCGGTTCAACACACCCTGATCAGGTCCGCAGGCAGATCGAGGAAGCGCAGTGTATCCTGAGCAATTCAGAAGGGACAGAAGCGTGAAATATGTCATCTTTTCTCTTGTAAGTTTTCCTGGCTTCCCGTATCTTTTACCAATTTTGGAATTACCTTCCAACCACTACGACCATAAAATGTATCAGATGGGTTTATGAAATCAATCCTGTTACTTGAAGACGGCACGGTCTTCGAAGGAGAAGGGTTCGGAGCGCCCGGCACGGCTGTGGGTGAAGTGGTATTCAACACGGGCATGACGGGTTATCAAGAAGTGCTCACCGATCCTTCGTACAAGGGGCAGATGGTAGCCATGACCTATCCCCACATCGGAAACACAGGTATTAATCCTGATGATGTGGAATCGGACAGTCCGAACGTCGAGGGCTTTATTGTCCGCGAGCTGTGTCGTGTTCCCAGCAATTCCAGGTCCACCGAATCGCTCGACGCCTATCTCAAACGGCACGGCGTTCCCGGCATCCACCGCATCGACACGCGGAAGCTTGTCCGTCTGCTTCGGGAAAAAGGCGCCCTGACGGGTGTCCTCTCCACTGAAACTGTGGACACACAAGCCCTGCAAGATCTGCTCAAATCCCATCCGCCGATGGCCGGACAAGACCTGGTCCGGCATGTGACCACTGATCAATCCATCGAATGGAAAGAAGCCGCATCTGCTGAGTGGTATCACGAGGGTATCAAACCGCCAGGTGAACGCAGTTTCCACATCGCGGCCTTTGATTTCGGCATCAAGCGGAACATCCTCCGGCTCATGACTGCCATGGGCATGCGCGTCACGGTCGTTCCCGCAACCACAACGGCGGAGGAGATCCGCGCCCTGTCGCCCGATGGTGTGTTTCTCTCCAACGGGCCGGGCGATCCTGAATGTGTGCCCTACGCCGCAGAGACAGTCCGCACGCTTGCCGGAGCGTATCCCTTTTTCGGCATCTGTCTGGGTCACCAGATTCTGGCGCTGGCCTTTGGCGCCAAAACGTACAAACTCAAATTTGGACATCACGGCAGCAACCATCCCGTCCAAACTGTGTCTGACGGCACCATTGCCATCACGGCCCAGAATCATAATTTTACGGTAGATGAAACGTCCATGCAGGCCGCCGGATTTACACTGACACACCGAAACCTGAATGATGGAACGGTGGAAGGCATGCAGCATTCCGATTTTCCGATCTTTTCCGTGCAGTATCATCCCGAAGCGTCACCAGGCCCGCACGATGCGATAAACTTGTTCCGTCAGTTTTATCGGATGATGGATATGAAATAGGCAAGGGGCAAAGGGCGAGAGGCAAGTAAAACAGGCTCCGGTTTGGGGCTTTTATCCAATTGACGAACTGCATATGCCCAAAAGAGACGACATCCATAAAATTCTGATCATCGGTTCAGGGCCGATTGTCATCGGCCAGGCGTGCGAGTTTGACTACTCGGGCACCCAGGCGGTCAAGGCGCTGAAGAATCTGGACTACGAGACCGTGCTCATCAATTCCAATCCTGCCACGATCATGACAGACCCCGAGCTGGCCGATCGAACATACGTGGAACCGATTAACCGGAAGACCGTGGCCAAGGTCATTGAGAAAGAGCGTCCTGATGCCCTTTTGCCCACCATGGGCGGGCAGACGGCTCTCAACGTGACCGTCGAGCTGGCTGAAAAAGGCATCCTCGATCAGTTTGGCGTCCGCCTGATCGGCGCCCAGCTCGAAGCGATCCAAAAGGCCGAGGACAGGGAACTCTTCAAGGCGGCCATGGAGCGGATTGGTCTGGAGCTGCCCCGCGGCGGATTCGCACGCAATGTGGACGAGGCCCTGGCGCTGATACCCGAAGTGGGATTCCCGGCCATTATCCGGCCGGCGTTCACACTGGGCGGCACCGGCGGCTCCATCGCCTACAATATCGAGGAGTACGAAAGTCAGGTGAGGTGGGGACTCA
>CAZDVF010000098.1:0-8589 GCA_964508725.1 uncultured bacterium
GGGTCGCAAAATGGTGTAGATCGGTTTGGCTCCATCGCCTATCACCTGAGACAATGACTGCCGAATAATTTTAGGATAATGTTCTTCGAGCCAGTCATAAAAGAACTGGCTTGGCACCTGAATCGTCAGATCCCGCCCCTGTAGCTTGACGGGAACGATGGGTGAAAACCAAGTCTGAAAACTTTGGGGATTGACATTCTCCTGAATGAGACGAAGGCAATCGCGCCAGACAGTTTTTAGGCCTGAATTATCCACATCGCGGGCCAGGTTATCCACATTTTGCATTTGACACAACTCCTTGGCGAAAACAAATCGGTATTATAGAGAATAAAAAAATATTAAAACAAATAAAAACAATACGGAACGACTATTTTACACGATATAGATACAAGGCGGTATCTCTTTAAGTATCAATAAGAAAATGAAAAGAAAGAGATGTTGGGAGGATTGTTCACAAGTTATTCACACACACAAACTCTCCCTGTCTGGGCGTGAATAATTTATGAAAATGGGAGTCAATGTCAAGAAGAAAAAAGGATAAAATTATAGAAAAGCTCCGGCTTTCACGAAGTGAGGCCGGAGCTTTTCCTTGTTTGATTATTCTGAGTTCATGAGGGCTGCGTGTGCGGCAGCCAGGCGTGCAATTGGCACGCGGAAAGGTGAGCAACTGACATAATTCATGTTCACGCGGTGACAGAAATCGATAGATGCTGGATCACCTCCATGCTCACCGCAAATGCCGATCTTCAACTTTGGCCGTGTCTTGCGTCCCTTTTCAATACCCATGGCAACAAGCTGTCCGACGCCTGTCTGGTCAAGGCTTTGGAATGGATCTTCAGGAAGGATTCGCTTCTCGATGTATTCGGGCAGGAACACACCGGCATCATCCCGGCTGTAGCCAAAGGTCATTTGGGTCAGATCGTTGGTCCCAAATGAGAAGAATTCTGCAGGACCGGCGACCTCATCGGCTGTAAGGGCTGCGCGTGGTATCTCAATCATGGTTCCCACGAGGAAATTGACTTTAATCTTCTCCTTCGTCATTACCTTTTCCGCGATTTCGAGAACAACCTGCTTCTGGTTTTCCAGTTCTTTGACAGTACCAATCAGGGGAATCATGATTTCCGGGAAGACCTTGACACCCTTTTTCGCCACGCGGCACGCGGCCTCGATGATGGCCTGCGCCTGCATGGTGGTGATTTCCGGATAGGTGATGCCAAGGCGGCATCCGCGGTGTCCCAGCATGGGATTCATCTCATGCAGACTCTGAACCTTCGCTTTGATTTTACTGGCCGAGACACCCATCTGGTCGGCCATTTCTTTCTGAGCCGCCGGTTCATTGGGAAGGAATTCATGCAAGGGGGGATCCAGGGTTCGAATGGTGACAGGCAATCCGTCCATGGCCTTAAAGATGCCAATAAAGTCTTTCCGTTGGAAAGGAAGCAGCTTCTTAAGGGCTTTCTTGCGTCCCTCTTCATCGTCGGCCAGGATCATCTCGCGCATGGCCATGATGCGGTCAGGACCGAAGAACATGTGTTCAGTCCGCGTTAGTCCAATGCCTTCTGCGCCAAATTCACGGGCCTGTTTCGAATCATGGGGATTGTCGGCGTTGGTCCGAATACCCAGTCGGCGGAATTTGTCGGCGTATTGCATCAGTTTTTTATAGTAGGGATTTTTCTGTGGATCAGCGGGAAGCACGGACACTTTGCCTTCGTAGATAACGCCGGTTGTTCCGTTCAATGAGATCCAATCGCCTTCTTTCAGAGTCTCGCTGCCTACGGAAAGTGTCTTCTTTGAGGCGTTGATATTCAGGGCGCCGCAACCAACGATACAGCATTTACCCCAGCCGCGGGCGACCAGAGCAGCGTGACTCGTCATCCCGCCCTTGGCTGTGAGGATGGCTTGTGCAGCGCTCATACCATGGACATCTTCAGGGCTGGTCTCGTCGCGAACAAGGATGACCGGTTTTCCTTTCTTGGCCCAGGTTTCGGCGTCATCGGCCGTGAACACAATCTGACCGACGCCTCCTCCGGGTCCGGCCGGAAGCCCCTTGGCCAGCTTTTTGGATTTCTTTTCCGCCTTGATATCAAGCATGGGATGAAGCAATTCGTCCAGCTGTTCCGGTTTAACGCGAAGGACAGCCTCCTTTTCGGTAATCAGGCCTTCCTTGCACATTTCGACGGCCATGCGCACTGCAGCAACACCGTTCCGTTTGCCGACTCGTGTTTGCAGCATAAAGAGTTCACCATCCTGAATCGTGAATTCCAAATCCTGCATGTCCCGATAATGTTTCTCGAGTTTGTTGCGGATACCAACCAGTTTCTTGTAATTTTTCGGCATCAGTTTTTCAAGGGACGGCAGGTGTTTTGTGGATTCCATTTTTGACACTTCATTGATAGCCTGGGGTGTTCGAATGCCGGCCACCACGTCCTCACCCTGGGCGTTGACAAGAAATTCACCGTAGAATTTTTTTTCGCCGGTGGCGGGATCACGGGTGAATGCAACGCCAGTGGCTGACTTGTCGCCCATATTACCGAAAACCATGGTTTGTACGTTGACGGCAGTCCCCCATTCATCAGGAATGCCCTCAATACGGCGGTACGATTTGGCCCGCTTCCCGTTCCACGACCGAAATACAGCAGAGATGGCGCCCCAGAGCTGATCTTTGGGATCTTCCGGGAAGTCCTTCTTCAGGACCTGCTTTACTTTTTTCTTGAAGATGGTGACCAGCTTTTTCAGATCATCCACGTCAAGTTCCGTATCGTCCGTCACGCCTTTGGCATTTTTCATCTTCTGCATTTCGTGTTCGAGCTGGAATCGGATGCTCTTGCCTTCAGCCGGCTCAATCCCGGCGGCTTTTTCCATAACCACGTCAGAGTACATCATGATGAGCCGCCGGTAGGCGTCGTAGACAAACCGTTCATTGCCGCTCATGGCAACCAGCCCGGGAATGGTTTTTTCGTTCAGGCCGATATTTAAAACCGTCTCCATCATGCCTGGCATCGAGACGCGGGCTCCAGAACGAACGGAAAAAAGAAGCGGTTTCTTGGGATCATCAAACGAGAGCTTCATCAGTTTTTCGACGGTTTTCAATGCAGAATTGACTTCTTTTGCTAGACTTTTAGGATATTTACCATCCGTTTTCATGAAGTGGGTACACACCTCGGTCGAAATGGTGAAACCCGGAGGAACAGGAACACCGAGATTCGACATCTCTGCCAGGTTTGCGCCCTTTCCACCCAGCAAATCTTTCATTTTTGCATTTCCCTCACCCTTGCCGCCGCCGAAAGAATAGACATATTTAGTTGACATTGAATGACCTCCTGTGGATTGAATTGGTCTTGCGACCTGTTTATCGAAGGATATGATTGTATTCTTTTTGGTCGTTTAAAATTGTGTGTGCTTTTTGGAAGACCAGATCGTCTTCCAAGCCGATCTCAACACTGCGCCGAACTCCAAAGAACTTGGTTGCCAGTTCCCTTTTCAGAAAGGCGCTGATATCTTCCCTGTTGGTGCCGAACCAGGTCTCTTTGGAGGACTGCAAGGTTTTCCTCAGTTGATGGATGGACTGGGTAAGCGACGGTCCGTATCCTCTGTCTTCAGACTCGGACTCAAGATCTTCCAGCGCGCTTTCGAGAGGATGCTGATAGGCGTATTTCTTCTCATCCAAATAAGCACGGAATTGGTTGAGAATGTCATCGCCGACGTCAAACTCTGATTCGAGGGCATTGTGCGTGTTGGCGTAGTGGACAGCGAAGTTGAAGAAGAGCGATTTTCGGCGTAAGTCAATGACGTAATCGCCGAGCCGGGGTAGATCCACCGTCACATCGGGTGCGATACCGCCATGGTCGTACACCGGACGCCCGTTATCTGTATGGAACATGGCGTTTCGCTCTTTCGATTTCGAATCAGCGGAGGATGTATCGCTCCAGACGGAGTAATCGCGTTTTTGAATGCATCGTCCGCTGGGTGTGTAGTACTTGGCCGTGGTGATCTTCAGAGCCGTTGTGGGTGACATGGGAACCACGGTCTGAACCAGTCCTTTGCCGAATGTCGTGTCGCCCACAACGATGCCGCGGTCGTGATCCTGAATGGCGCCTGCTACGATCTCTGACGCCGATGCGCTGATCTGGTTGACCAGAACGATCAGAGGTCCCTCTCCATACACCGGATCCTGAACAGAACGGAATGATTGAGACGTGCCCCGTGCGCGTCCTTTGGTCGAGACGATGATTTTGTTTTTGGGCAAAAAGAGATCAGACACGGCCACGGCAGCATCAAGCATTCCGCCGGGATTGGACCGGAGATCCAGAATCAGGCTTTTCATGCCCTCCATCCTCATGGTCTCGATGGCGCGGGATACTTCCGTTGAAGCGTTTTTCGAAAACCGGGTGAGCCAGATATACCCAATGCCGTCGCTGACGATGCCGGCATAGCGGACGTCCTCAACCGAGATTTTTTCGCGGATGAGGGAGAATTCCAGTGGCTCTTCTACACCCTCGCGGTGAATGGTTAGCGTCACTTCCGAACCGGCGGGACCGAGAATCCTGGCCACGGTCTGATTAAGCGTTACACCTTTGGTTGAAACACCGTTCACTTTAATGATGATATCGCCCTCGCGAATGCCGGCCCGGGCCGCAGGCGTTCCCAGAAATGGAGGGTCGGCTACAGTCACAACGCCATTGCGCATGTTCAGCCCCATGCCCACGCCCTCGTATTCGCCCTGGGTCATGATTCGGAGCTGGTTGCCGCCCTCCTGGTCGATGTAGGTTGTGTAGGGATCGAGTGTGCCGAGCATGCCGTCAATGCCGGCCTTGATGAACCGTTCGGGATCCACTTCGTCAACATAGCGGCGGGATACTTCCTTGTAAACATTACCGAATGCCGACATGTTTTTTTGGATGGATGCGAAGGTGTCGTCCGTGTTTTTGGTCCCATTGACCCAAATGAGTCCAGCGCTCACGAAGAGCAGGATTAAAATGGGACTGAGCCACACTTTTTTCAATAGTTTCATTGTCTTGTCCTCACGCGGAGCAAGGGTTGTCGTCCTGAGAATCGTTCTCTGGGCGGTTTATGAAACGTAATACGTCGTTAAAGATTTCTAGTTCCAACTCGGCAACCGGGCGCGTTCCGTCAAGCAGACGGACTCGTTCCGGTTCCTCCCTGGCGATAGTCAGATAGCCTTCTCTCACACGCAGGTGAAAGTGTTGCGCCTCTTGTTCCATCCGGTCCGCAGGCACGGACTGTTCATGCCTGCGACGAAGCGATTCTTCCAACGCGATATCGAGGATGTATGTCCGACGGGGAGCGATACCGCCGCAAATCCATGTGTTCAGCGATACAATCATCCCGATGTCAAGACCCCGACCCCAGCCCTGATAGGCCAGAGTGGAATCGGTAAACCGGTCGCAAATAACCACCTCGCCTCGTGACAGGGCAGGCCTGATCACCTGATCGAGCAACTGACATCTGGCCGCCAGGTAGAGGAATAATTCCGCAGCGCTGTCCATGTCCCGATGGACCGGGTTAAGAAGCAGCCCTCGAATGTCTTCCGAGAGAATCGGACCACCGGGATCGCGTGTCTGGCAGACGACGAATCCCCTCTGCTGAAGTTTTTGAACCAAAAGCTCAGCCTGCAGTGACTTGCCAGAAGCGTCGATGCCTTCGAACGTGATAAACAATCCACCTAAAGATGCTGTGGACTGTTTATCCATATCAGGGAGGGTTTGCACCTCCACTATATTCGGATCAATTTCCATTTCCCCCCGCGAAAGCGAAAGAAATTGATGTTGCTTTTCAGGATTTCATCCACCAGTTGTACGGTCCAGATGCCAATGAGTCCGAAATGAAAGATAAACGAGCCAATCCAGTTGGCTATTACCTCAAGCAGAAGAACAGCGAAGATATTGATCCACATGATCCACTGGATATCCCCGGCGCCCCGCAAACTGCCGGCGATGACCGTATTCATCGCCTTGGGAACCTGAACCATAGCGAAGATAATGAACAAAACGCGAAATCCATAATCGGCGATGATGATGTCCTCTTTCCGGATGAAGAGATGAAGCAGGGGCCCTGAAAATGCAATCATGAGAATGAGGATGAGAAAACCGAAAATGAAGACGATGCGGTGCGATATCTTGCCGCTGTGTTCGGCGTTGAGCTGCTCGTTGGCGCCCAGATTTTTACCCACGTGGGTCATGGCCGCCATACCGAATCCCAGATAAAACATGGAGAGCACACCCTGGATGCGAAGAAAAACCTGGTGGATGGCCAGTTCGGTGATGCCGATGAGAGCCACAAATCCGGTGACGACCAGTTGACCGGCAGACCAGACCAGTTGTTCCACCGTTGTGGGGAGACCCATTTTAAATAACTGTTTCATGCTTGCCCATTTGGGCGTGGTCAGCTCCTGGAACGAGAGGAACAGAGTAGAGCTGTGTTGCCGGAGTGAATAAAAGGTGATACAGAATCCCAACGTGTGGGCCAGACCCATGGCCAGGGCTGCGCCCTTGACTTCGAGGCGCGGAAATCCGAACAAACCATAAATCAGAATTGGGGTCAACACAACGTTGGTGATGTTCATTGTGACGTTGATGATCATTGATTTGTGGGTATCTCCTGCACCCCGGATCATGCTCACAGCGATGAAGTTTGGGACCAGAAGGGGCGTGAACAGGGCGACAGTTTTCAGATAAATCATACCGGATTTGATACCGGAAATATAGGAGTCGGAGAATGAGCTGAGAAGATCCTGTTCACGGATCAGATTAAAAAGAAGGGGCGCGCCGAAATACCAGATCAGACCAATGGGAATGGAGAGCAGAAAGCCGGCCATGACAGTCTGACCTAAAATGTGATTGGCCTCCCACCGGTTGCCGGAACCAAGGTGGCGGTTGATCAGGATAATGGCGCCCATGACAAAGGTTAGCAGCACTGTGGAGGTGACCAGAATGATTTGCAGAGCGAAACCCACGCCGCCCAGCGCGGCCGCACTGAGGCGGCCAATAAGGACGGCCTCGATGAGCCACATGACCGGCTGGGATGCCAGATCGAGCGCAGCAGGAAGCGATGTTTTAAGAATCTGGAATGCTGGTGTCTTGCGGATCAATCGTAGTACTCCAAACCCAGATGGGTGATGCACTCTTCGCCACGCAGATGGCGCAGGGTATTTTTCAGTTTCATCAATTGGATGAACAGATCGTGCTCAGGGTAGAGTCCAGGCGCGGTCATGGGACTTTTGAAGTAAAAAGAGAGCCACTCCTGAACGCCGCGCATGCCGGACCGTTTGGCCAGATCCATGAAGAGAACAAGATCGAGCACAATGGGCGCGGCCAGGATCGAGTCACGGCACAGGAAGTCCACTTTAATCTGCATGGGGTAACCCATCCAGCCAAAGATATCGATGTTGTCCCAGCCTTCCTTATTATCTCCGCGCGGTGGATAGTAGTTGATTCGCACTTTATGGTAGAGGTTCTTGTACAGTTCGGGATAGAGATCGGGCTGCAGGATGTGTTCCAACACAGAGAGTTTTGATTCTTCCTTGGTTTTGAAGGATTCTGGATCGTCAAGGACTTCGCCGTCACGGTTGCCCAGAATGTTGGTGGAGAACCAGCCGTTCATTCCCAACAGCCGCGCCTTGAAACCAGGCGCCAGGATGGTTTTCATCAGGGTCTGGCCTGTTTTAAAATCCTTGCCTGCGATGGGAAGGCCGGCTTCTTTGGCAAGGGTTTGCATGACAGGAATGTCCACAGTCAAATTGGGCGCGCCGTTGGCGAAGGGCACACCGCTTTTCAGGGCCGCGTAAGAATAGATCATGGAATTGGAGATCGCCTCGTGATTGTTTTTGAGACCTGTTTCAAAGCTGTCCAGGTCCTGATGCACGGCCTCCGGGCGGATGAAGATTTCCGTAGACGCGCACCAGATCATGACCATGCGGTCCACTTTTTCCCTGTCCTTAAAATTCTGAATGTCATCCATGAGCTGATGGGCGAGGTCCATTTTGGTGGCGCCCTTTTTAATCCACGTTCCGTGTAGCTTTTTCACATAGCGCTGATCAAAAACAGCCTTCATGGGCTTGACAGCATTGAGCCGGCCTCTCACCTTGTCCAGATCAGCGTCTTTCAGGACACCAGCCTTCTTTGCCGCTTCGTAACCATTGTCTTCAAAAAGGTCCCAAGCGCCGAAAACCAGATCGTCCAGATTGGCGAGAGGAACAAAATCCTTGATTCGGGGGGTTCGATTGTCCGTCCGTTTGCCGAGGCGGATGGTCCCTGACTGTGTGACGGATCCGATGGGTTGACAGTGGTTCTGAATGATGGATTCAACGCCTGCGATGAATGTCGTTCCGATGGCGCCCAGTCCCGGGATGAGAACGCCCAGTTTTCCCTTCGGCTTCTTGATTTGATAGTTTTGATCAGACACAATGTGCCTCCTTGCTCATAACGAGAGTTAGTATCATGATAAAACCTGTTTGATCCGATTGTTTTCGTTAACCAAAATGATGGCTGGTTTCCACGTGCTTACATCTGTGGCGTCTACCAGATTGTAAGCCAAAATGATGAGGTGATCGCCTACCTGCGCCAGGCGGGC
>CAZDVF010000099.1:0-8493 GCA_964508725.1 uncultured bacterium
CGGTGTTTTTTGGGTCGGAACGTCAAAAAGCGGCTTGATCCGATACCATCCCGAGTCGGGGGAGTGCGTTCGGTACGTTCACGATTCTGACGATCCGTACAGCCTCAGTCACGACGACGCCCGGTCGCTCTATCTGGATCGGGACGGAACGCTGTGGATCGGCACGCTGGGCGGCGGACTCAACCGGTACGATCCCGACGCTGACCGGTTTATCCGTTACATGCACGACGCGTCAGATGCCGGCAGTTTGAGCAGCAACTGGGTGAACGCCATCCACCGGGACCGGAAAGGGAGGCTCTGGATCGGGACCACCGCGGGTCTCAACCGGTTCGATGAAGACACCGGCAGATGGACGCGTTTCACGGAAAAGGACGGCCTGCCCAACAACGTGGTGTACGGCATCCTCGAAGATGACGACGGATGTCTCTGGCTCAGCACCAACAGGGGCGTCGCCAGATTTCATCCGGAATCAGAATCAGTTGAAACGTACGGCATTGACGACGGATTGCAGAGCCGCGAGTTTAATCTGTCGTCCTATTTTCAGAGCAGCACGGGCCACATGTATTTCGGCGGCGTGAATGGCCTGAATGTGTTCCATCCCGGGACCATTCAAGAGAACAGCACCGTTCCGCCGGTGGCCATCACCGATTTCAAGATTTTCAACAAGAGCGTTCCCATCGGCGGGAACGGAGAGAACAGCGGCATTCTCGAGAAGTCCATCACCTGCACCGGGCAGATCGATCTGTCGCACGACCAGAACGTCATCAGTCTGGAATTCGCGGCGCTGACTTACGTTCACTCCCGAGACAGCCAATACGCCTGCTGGCTGGAAGGTTTTGATCACGGCTGGAGCGATGCGACCGGCCGGCGTTACGCCACCTACACGAATCTGCCGCCGGGGACGTACACGTTTCACGTGAAGGCCGCCAACAACGACGGTGTGTGGAACGAGGAGGGAACGTCCCTGCGTATCCGTATCCGGCCCCCGTTCTGGAAGACATTGTGGTTCCGCGTGATCAGTGTCTTGACGCTGCTTTGTCTCATCGTGGCGGCGCATCGCATCAGGACCCGCATCATCACAAAACGGAATGCCGAGTTGGAAGCGATGAATGAGAGGCTGCAACACGAGATCGCGGAGCGGTCCCAGGCAGAGGAAAGCATCAAGCATCGCATGGAGATGGAGCGGACTGTCGCGAAGATCGCGACACGGTTTGTGGGATTGTCGGACATGGACCAGGCCATCACCACGTCGCTCAAGGACATTGGAAAACTGAGCAGTTCGAGCCGGGCGTATCTATTTCAGTTCGATTCGTCCGGAAAGAAGATGAGCAACACGCATGAGTGGGTCGATGAGGGTGTGTCTTCCCGGTGTGAACAGATGCAAAATGTTGCTGTGTCTACCTTCCCGTGGTCGATGCATCGCATCCGGAACGGACGGTTGATCATCATCGATAACGTGTCGACGCTTTCTCCGGAAGCCAGGGCAGAACGCGAGAATTTCCAGGCGCATGATATCCAGTCAGCGATTGTTTTTCCCCTGACCGTTGGTCAAAAAATCGAAGGCTTTCTCGGATTCGACGATGTGAAAGAGCCCAGAGAATGGCGCAACAACGATACGATTTTACTTAATCTTCTGGCCCGCATTCTCGGAAACGCCTTCGAACGAAAACGGGCCGAAGACAAGGTGCAGGCTTCACTGGATGAGAATGTCCTCCTCCTCAAAGAGATTCATCACCGTGTTAAAAATAATTTGCAAGTGATCTCAAGCCTGCTCAGCCTGCAGGCCCGGACCATCGATGATGCCAGACTGCAGGCGCTGTTTCAGGAGAGTCAGGACCGCATCCGCTCGATGTCGCTGATTCACGAGAAACTGTACCGGTCAAAAGACTTTGCGCACATTGATTTCCGTTCGTATATCGAGAGTCTGACTAGCGGACTCTACCAGGTCTATCGGATGGATCCTGACCGGATTGTTATTGAAGCCGAAGTGGATCGTGTGTCTCTGCCCATCGATTTGGCGGTGCCATGCGGACTCGTTGTGAACGAGCTGATCTCCAACGCCATGAAACATGCCTTTCCACTTCAAGAGCGGCCGACGGGTACGATTCGTGTATCGCTTGCTGCCAACAGTGACGGGCTGTTGGTTCTCCAGGTCGAAGACAATGGCATCGGTTTTCCACCTGATTTGGATGCGCTCAACACAGAAACACTGGGGCTGAAGCTGGTACATATGATAGTCGAAGATCAGCTTCGGGGATCCGTTCATGTGCAATCTTCCGATCAAGGCGTGGCTTTCAAAGTGCGCTTTCCTGTTGAAAATGGGGGAGGAGAGTAAGAAAATGCGATTTGGCATGTCTTTTCGTCGTGGCATCAATCTGGATTTCCGGAGACAAATGATGCGTCACCTTGTTATCCTGACTGTTCTCGTCTGCACTGCTCCGATTTGGCCGCAGGGTCAGCAGTTTCGGTTCAGCCATCTTGATATCGAAGATGGCCTGTCGCAGAATTCGGTGCAGTGCATCCATCAGGACCGTCAAGGATTCATGTGGTTCGGCACCAGTGATGGTCTAAACCGGTATGACGGGAATACGTTTGTTATCTTGAGGAGAGATCCCCATGATGCCAACGGTCTGAGCGGCAATAATGTGCAGGCGATCCTTGAGGATCAGGAAGGCATTCTCTGGATCGGCACACAAGCAGGTCTGACGCGTTTTGATCCAGTCCGCATGCAGTTTGTACGCTTTACACACGATTCAGAAGATTCCACCAGTCTGAGTCACAATAATGTGCAAAGTGTATATGAAGACCGTGAAGGCGTTATCTGGGTGGGAACCGATGAAGGGCTCAACCGGTTTGATCGGACCTCCGGGACTTTTCTATCCTATGTTTACGATCCTGAGAATCCCGCAAGCCTTAGCGGCAACGATGTGAATCGGATCCTTGAGGACCGATCCGGCACACTATGGATCGGCACGTTCGGAGGCGGTGTCTGCCAGTACAATCGAGAGACAGGGACGTTCATCCGGTATCAGCATACGGCCGACGGCGCATCGGGCCTTGAGAGCAATTTTGTCCGCGCACTCTATGAAGACAGGGATGGAGCCATCTGGGTCGGCACTGAAGATGGATTGTACCGGTTCGATCGGGAGGCGGACCGATTTATTCGACAGGCGTTATCCACAGGGAAAGGTGCCGGGCCTAACACCGAATGGGTCATGGCTGTATATGAAGACGATACCGGACTCCTTTGGGCAGGGACTGAAGGCGACGGACTTTACGCCATCGACCGGCGCGATGGAGATGTCATCCATTTCAGTCACAATCCGACCGATCCTGTCAGTCTCAGCGATGACCGGATCTACGCCTTGTTTGAAGACGCTTCCGGCCTGCTCTGGATCGGAACCTGGAACGGAGGCGTCAGTCAGTTGAATCGGAAAGCGAAGCCTTTCTTCCATTACAAACATGATCCCGATGATCCTGCTTCTCTCAGCGGAAATTCCATTTTTGGCGTGTGCGAAGATCATCTGGGCGACATCTGGATCGGCACATCGCAGGGACTGAATCGTTTCGACAGAGATTCGGGTACATTCACACGATTCCTGCATGATCCGTCCGATCCGTCGAGCATCTCGTCCGATGTGATTTTTGCCATCCGTGAAGATGGAGACGGCGACATCTGGTTCAGCACGCTGGACGGCGGCCTGAACCGTTTCGACAGGAAGACCGGACGCTTCTCGGCCTACAAGGCCGATCCGGAGAATCCCCACAGCCTCAGCTATAATACCATCTGGACGCTCCTGATCGACCAGGCGGGCATGATCTGGGTTGGAACGGGTGGCGAAGGTCTGGATAAATTCGATCCTGAAACAGGACGGTTCAGCCATTACAGGCATGATCCCGATGATCCCCGCAGTCTCAGTGGAAATGTCATATCGGCCCTCATCGAGGACCATTCCGGCGTCCTCTGGGCAGGTACGGAAGCAGGCGGGCTGAACCGGTACGACGCAGCCAGTGGCCGGTTTGTCCGCTTTCAGCACAATCCTGAAGATCCCGCGAGCCTGAGCCACAATTATGTGTCGGCCATCCTTGAAGATGCAAGGGGACGCTTCTGGGTGGGGACCAACGAGGGTCTGGATCGGTTTGACCGGCAGACGGAGACCTTTGTCAACTTTTCAGAGGAAGCCGGCCTGATTAATAACAGTGTTTATGGCATTCTCGAAGACGACCGCGGTAATTTGTGGCTCAGCTCCAATAAAGGGCTGTCGCGTTTCGATCCGGAATCGGTCACGTTTCGCAATTACACCATGCAAGACGGTTTGCAGAGCGATGAGTTCAACGCCGGAGCCTATCTGAAGTTGCGGTCGGGCGAGATGCTGTTCGGGGGGATCAACGGATTCAATCTGTTTCATCCCGACAGCATCCGTGATAATATGACCATCCCTCCGGTGGTTCTGACAGATTTTCAGCTCTACAACCGTCCGGTCTCTGTTGGCCAGAAGTTTGACGGGCGCACGATCCTCAAACAGGGGATCAGCGTCACCGAATCAATCACCCTGTCATACAAAGCCAGGGTCTTTTCCCTCACGTTTGCCGCGTTGAATTACATCCATCCGGAGAAAAATCAGTACCGATACAGACTCGAAGGATTTGAATCTGTGTGGAATGAAGTGGATGATCGGCGATTCGCGACCTACACCAACCTGTCGCCGGGTCAGTACACGTTCCGTGTCCAGGGTTCCAACAACGACGGCATTTGGAACCGTGAAGGCGCTTCGCTGCGCATCCGCGTCACGCCGCCGTTCTGGGGGACATGGTGGTTCAGGGGATTGCTGATTCTTGCATTTGCGGCAGTGATTGTTGGCGTCTATCAGGTGCGAACCCGGGCGATTCGTCATCGCGCGAAGGAGCTTGAAACGGTTGTGAGCAAACGGACTGCCGAGTTGCGGCAGACCAACCTCGACTTGCACAATGAAATCAAAGTCAGACAGAAGGCGGAGTCAAAGATCAAGGCTTCACTGCGTGAAAAGGAAGTGCTTCTCAAAGAAATCCACCACAGGGTCAAGAACAATTTGCAGGTGATCTCCAGCCTGCTCAACCTTCAGTTGCCGTACATCCACGACAAACAGGCGGCCGGGCTCTTCAAAGAGAGCCAGGATCGCATCCGGTCGATGGCGCTGATCCATGAGAAACTCTACCAGTCGCCCGATCTGGCCCGGATCCATTTTGGCGAGTATATCCGCACCCTGACAAAGGGGCTTTTCCGGGCTTACAGGATCAATCCTTCAAAAGTTGTTCTCGATGTCCAGATTGAGGATGTGTTTGTTGGTGTCGATTGCGCGGTACCCTGCGGTTTGATTGTCAACGAGCTGGTGAGCAATGCTCTCAAGCATGCTTTCCCATCCGACTATCCAGGGCAGGGCCGTATCGGAATTCAGCTCCAAAAGCTGGATAATCATGAAATCGAACTGGTTGTTGAAGATAACGGCGTGGGCTTGCCGGAGGGATTCGAGATTCAGGCGACCAAATCACTGGGCATGAAGCTCGTCAAACTGCTTGCCGAAGATCAGCTTCAGGGCAGTCTTTCGGTGGAGATGAACCGGGGCGTAACCTATCGGGTCCGGTTTCCCGTATCGGAAACCGGACAATCCGAGTGATGACGATCCAGACTATGCACATTCTTGATCCCGACCGTTACGACAGAGCTGCGGCGCAATTTGACCGGCGATTCACGTTGCCCGGCGGACCATCGTCCCTTGAACTGCTCAAAGTCATCTTATCACATTTTGGCCTGCTCCCTTACGAGAACATGAGCAAGATTATCAAGTTTCAGCAGACCGGCGGCGGCAAGGAGAGTCTGCGCCTGCCAGATGAGGTTCTGGAAGATCACCTGCGGCACCATCTCGGGGGAACGTGCTTTTCCCTGACGTTTTTTCTCCAGACAATTCTCACCCGGAGAGATTTTGTTTCGTATCCCGTCCTTGCGGACATGCGGTGGGGCGAGAACGTGCACTGCGCGCTCATCGTCCTCCACGGCAAAGAGAAATATCTTGTCGACCCCGGCTATTTGCTGAACCAGCCCCTTGCGCTGCATCCTGACATACCCCGGTTGTACAAAACAGAGCATACGGGTGTGGAACTGGTATACTATCCCGAGACATCGCAGTACGATCTGTACACATTCAACAGGTCCGAAATGGCGTGGAGGTACCGCTTTCGGGACGCGCCGGTCCCGCCGGATGACTTTCTCACGCGCTGGCTTTCCTCCTTTCACTGGAACGGCATGCACGGTCTGTGCCTCACCAGAGTGGAGCGCGAGCGTATGGTTTACATCCACAAAACCTACATGCGCGAGACCTTTTTTGAAGGGAAGCGCAGCCGGCAAATCAAGAATGAACTCCACGGTGTCATCCACAGGGAATTCGGCATTGCCCCGCAGAAAGTGGAGGAGGCCCTGGCAGCCATCGAAACAAACAGAATCCACAATGCACGCAATCCACACAGGAATCCAATTGCGTCTCGAGGAGAGATTCGGTCATGAAACCGCAGCAACCCGATCCGGTTAAGCTCCTGGCCGGCATTCTTTACAGTGATCCGGATCTTTTGGAAAAAGGGCTTGCTGCTCTTGCTGATGCGTTTGGCCCGGTTGATTTTTACAGCCGGCCGTTTCAATTCGATAGCACGGAATATTATACGTCCGAGATGGGCAGCACGATCAGGCGGGTTTTTGTGTCGTTCGAGCGGCTTGTTTCTCCCCAATCGCTTGCCCATGCGAAAATGCAGACCAACTTCATCGAAGAGGCTCTCTCGGTCTGCGGCGCAAGAAAAGTGAATATCGATTCAGGCATCATGGATTATGACAAGGTCGTTCTGGCATCGGCCAAATATAACGGCCAGAAAATCTACCTGGATCACGGAATCTGGGCTGATTTGACGCTCCATTTTACAAAAGGACGTTTTGAGCCGTACCCGTGGAGTTTTCCCGATTTCAAACAGGGACTTTATGAAGATGTCTTTTTGGAGATTCGGCGGATTTTTAAATTGCAGCGCCGGCTCCTGGATCGAAGCGGCAGGCTGCCGTCCACTTAAAGTGATCAGATTCCCAATGTGTCGTTGGTTTTGCGAGATACGGCAGAAATAAAGACGCCCCCGGAGTGCTTGCACTCGTGGGGCGTCTTCGCGGGAGGATTAAGAGAATTATTTTTGTTGGGCCTTGTGTTTCCGGATGATCTCCTTCAAGTGCGCGACATAATCATCTGCTCCGCCTGGCCGATATCCTGTTTGCGCTGCGACTTCCCCATCCGGGCTCCGGACGATGACGGTGGGGAATCCCCGAATGCCGTATTTCTTGGCCAGATCCTGATTCTGCGCTTTCAGGTCTTCCGGCTGCTCTTTGCTACGGGGGAAATCGGCGACCATCAAGACCAGTTGGTCAGACGCATATGTTTGAAACGCATCCTGGCTGAAAACTTCTTTGTCCAGTTTGATACACCATGAGCACCAGTCCGATCCGCTAAAATTAATCAACAGATATCGATCCAGCTTCTTCGCTTGCTGCTGGGCCTCTTTCAGATTGTCCGTCCACTCGTCAGTCGAAGCGGTTGCAGAGATTATGATTGCGCAGGCGAGAATGCATCCAATCACAATGCGTCTCATTGTAAGTCCTCCTCCTCTATCACTTATTATCAAGATTTGTCCTGTATGTGTTTTCGTTTAACGACGCAGGGTTTGTGAAGTTCCCAATGACCGAAATTTGACAGGAAAGAACTTGACAAAGTGGATAAAACTCCGTATTTTGTTAAAACATGATCCCCTTTAAACGGATCCCGAGAGGTCGGTAAGGGGCAGTAAGCGAGACGAACACCTCCCGTGCAGACTGGCCGGGAGGTTTTTTTGTGACAACAAATGGGAGAATGCCGACGATGAAGGTGAAATCGGAACTCATGGATCATCAGGCGATCAACCGGAGTCTTCAGCGATTAACACACGAGATCCTCGAACATAACAGGGGAATCATCAATCTGGTCATCGTGGGAATCCGCAATCGTGGCGACGTTTTGGCGAAAAGAATCATCGAGAGCATCCGGGAGATAGAAGGGCATGACGTGGCGCTGGGCGTCCTTGATATCACTCTCTACCGTGATGATTTCCAGAGGATTACAGACAGTCCCGTGATTCAGGATACGGATATTCCTTTTGATATCACCGAGAAAAAAGTGGTCTTGGTTGATGATGTGCTTTACACCGGACGGACGATCCGGGCGGCCCTGGACGCGCTGATTGATTTTGGACGCCCGGCCCAGATTCAGCTGGCAGTCTTGGTTGATCGGGGACACAGAGAATTTCCCATCAAAGCGGATTATGTCGGGAAAAATATCCCCACGTCAGAGGGTGAGGAAATCCAGGTCCAACTCTCCGAGCTGGACGGGGAGGACAAGGTCTTGTTGATTGATCTTCAAACCACTGGCTCTGCCAGTGGTTCTCGATCCTAAACTG
>CAZDVF010000100.1:0-8489 GCA_964508725.1 uncultured bacterium
CATGACCGCGGCTTAGGGCGCGGCGCACCAATCCGCTATCGCTTGATAAAAGGCCCAACAGATTGCCATCAGCTAAGATGTGGATATCTGCTTCCTCAGGCCCGTGAGGGATTTCACCGACCACACGGATCGCCAGACTGTCGCTGCGCCGGAGCACGCCATCTTTGATCGAAAGCCGCCCGCCGGCGAATCGGTTGTTCAGGAACAAGGTGTCGGATATCGCCAGGTGGACGTCCGTGAAGGAAAGTGAACCCAGGAAACCGTCAACGACATCGGCGCGTGCAGTGAGCACCGGCATCCGGCCGGTTCCGCTAACTTGCACCGCAATTTCAGCAAGACCCGTCGCGATTGGTTGACCCGTTATAGCACGAATCAGTTCGCCCAGGGGGATGTCGTGTCCGGAAAACGATCCCGACATCCCACCCGTTTCATTACTTGCCGCCTCTCCGGATAACAGGGTCCGGTCCGCTTTGCGGCTTTCAAATCTAAACTGTTGAATCTGATGGTTTTCCCACTGTCCAAAAAGATCAGCTTCCAGCTGATCAACGCCGTGAAATCTGCCGTCACTGAGAGCCAGATCAATCAAGACTTTTGGATCCCGCTGTGTTCCACCGACATCCAAGAGACCCCGTACTGTTCCGAAGTATGATTCGGTTTGAGGGAAGACTGCATGAAGCGTCTCCAGATTCCAATCCGAAAAACGGATAGAAGCCGTCATGTCTCGGTCAGACGTCCAGGGAACCTGCGCCTCGAAAAATACAAAATCGTCCAGTCCGCCGCGAACAATGTGTAACGCTTGTGCGGTCAATGATCCTTCAGCATAAAAAGGAAGCGAACCCTCTCTCTCCCCAAAATAGGCGCCATTCAAAGTAAAACGTCTGATTTGATTAACATCCCGTTTTGTATCCAGTTCAGCCTCAAACAGTTGTGGATTTGTCCGCCGATCCCGGCTGATTCCTTCCAGCCAAACCGTCCACTCGGAGGGTGTGCCGGAAAAAGTTCCCCCCACTGATAACCGATCGAGACGTCTCCGCGTTCTGGGTTCCACCCAGGGTCTGACAACATCGGACAAACCAGTAAGTTGGCAATCCCACTGACTCCCGCGCCGGAAAGGAGACAGAAGCTCTCCCTCAATCCGTATCTGTCGATTGGACCGCATATCCAAAACCAACCGCTGATCAGCATACCAGATGTCAGGCGATAAAAGCAAGGTATCATTATCTGCTGAGACAAAAGAGAGATACCCCTGCGCTTCACCGGTCAAATGAGAAATCGGACCTGTTACTTCGAGGGCCAAAGCACCCGAACAGTGCTTCAATCGACTGCGTGACCAGTCAGGAATGAAAGGCGTCAGATCGCCAAACAAATCGGCAGAAAAGGACGTCTCCAACTGATTTGTGGACACATCAAGTCGGCCTTCCATGTTGAGAGCCAGGCCACCGGCCTGGCTGCCTGTTCCGTAGAGCGTCACCACCGAATCCTGAAAACCCAGACGCGCAGAAAAGTGTTCGAGGTCGACATTCCACAGACTGAGTTGTTCGGACGTCACATCACCGCTCATGACAGGATTGTGCATTGATCCTGTGTAGTAAAGCTGGAACCGGATTAATCCGCGGACAGGAATAGCCGATCCCGGCGCGACCTGCTCGATAAAACTGGAAACATCGAACTGCGGACAGCGCACCCAAAGATCCAGTTTGGGATTGAGCAGATCCACAATCTTCCCGGATATTGTCAGAGGTGATCCGTTGAATCGGTCGACCCTGCCGGTAATGGTCAAATCGCGCCCATCCAGACGTCCCGTTACATTCGCATTCTCAAGGACGAGATTGGCCCATTGAAACGCCAGGTTTCCATCACGTATGTCAAGGGATCCCGTGATGCCGTTTACGCGATCGTACGCCAGATTTCCGGCAATTTTTCCCGTTGTAACAGTGACAGAACTTGGAAGAAAAAAGGGCAGATTGGGAGACGGGTCCGATTCCGGAATGGACACCTGAATTTGGACGGGTCGGCCTGTGATCAGATCGATGGCGCCTGTGAGGTCAAGATTGTTCGTCTCCGAGTCGAAAAGTCTGCCACTGAGCCGGACAGTCGCTGAATCAGCCGGATTGGCGACCAAAAAACCGTTCAATGCGTGAGCGAGACGGACGTCTTCTGCAGTGGAATCTGTCAGAATCACCTCGGCATCAGTCACAGTGATTTGCTTGATTGTTTCCAATCCTTTTAAAACAAATCCCATATTAATATCACCAGGATCCACGACGCCTTTTTGTGACATCGTTTTCGGGATGAGTAAGCGTGGTCGAACGAAGACCACCTTGTAAGTAAAACTTTGCGGGGACAAGCGGTACTTGATAAGGTTCCACCAGCGAAATCCCAACTGGACATCAGCGATCTCGAGCGCGAACGAGTGATCTTTGGGAGCAAGACGTACGTCGAGAAGATGGAGATTGTTCAGGTCCATTTCAACCTTCTCTATCTCCGTATCTTCAGCTAAAAAAAGCCGCGCCTTGGCCAGAAGGAGTGTACGAATTCTCTCGTTGGCTCTGGTCTCACGCCACCCAACATAGACGCCAGTAAAAATCAGGGCGACCACCGCTGCCAGGACCAAAATCCATTTTCTTGTTCGCATCGTGCTGTCGACAACCTATCAATTCAAGTCTTGTTAGCTATCCGCAATATGCTCTCCCGTCATGCAGGGAAAAATAGTGATCGGATCGAAAACACCTGCCTCGAATGGCTAACACCGCCGCAGGAGGCAAGGCACAGACAACGCCTTTGTTGAAAAAAAGATGCAATCCAAAGAAAAAGAGGGGATCTCCTGCCCCTCGTGTGCATTCAAATCTTTGTTATGTTAGACGCTCCCGCTGCGCCAGAGTTCCCCTTGTCAGAGGATTGGCGCAGCCAAATTTCAACTCTGCAATTGATCGCCGACCTTTCCGAAACGCCTCTCTCGGCGTTGATAATCGACAATAGCTTCGTAAAGATGCTGACGCCGAAAATCGGGCCAAAGGACATCAGTAATATAAAACTCGGTGTAGGCCAGCTGCCAAAGCAGAAAATTGGATAACCGAAACTCGCCACTGGTTCGAATCAACAGGTCGGGATCGGGAAACTCCGCAGTGTAGAGGTTTCCGGCCAGTGTTTCACTGGTAATGGCTTCCGGTTCGAGTTTTCCAGCTCGCACCTGTGTAGCGATGGCGCGGACAGCTGTCACAATCTCTTCACGCGCGCCGTAGTTGAGCGCCAGATTCAACACGAGTCCCGTATTGCTCTTTGTTTTCTCAATCCCGTCCAGAATCCCGTCCCGCGCAGCATCCGGAAGACGGGTGATATCTCCCACAGCCGTCAGACGGACGTTTTTTTGGATCAGATCGTTCACTTCCTTACGCAAAGTCTGAAGAAGCAGTTTCATCAGGGCCGACACTTCGCTGACAGGACGCCGCCAGTTCTCGGTTGAAAAAGTGTACAAGGTTAAACACGCGACACCCAATTCACCACATGCCTCGACCACATCGCGCACGGATTTCACACCCTCCCGGTGTCCGGCGACACGAGGCAAGCCTCTCTGTTTGGCCCAACGACCATTGCCGTCCATGATGATGGCAATATGCCGGGGCAAGTTTTCCAAGTCTTTCACTGTCTTCTGCCAGCCTCTGTCATCGAGATCCAAAAGTGGAGATCCTCCTAACTTTTTATTGTATAAAAATTTAAAACCCAAATGACAAAAAGTCAAGGCTTTCTTTGGTGTTGACATTCCCTTGAAAAGTCGTTACTTTTACGACAGAGTTTCTACCCAGGATCCAAGTGGAGTGACGTGAATGGCGCCAGAATCCGCAGACAACGATCTTCAGCTAATCGGGGAAATAGCCGAAGCGCACCAGGCTATCATTCGGGAAATCGAGAAAGTCATCATCGGTCAGCGCGACATCATCGGCCAGATCCTCATTAATCTGTTTTCGAACGGACATTGCCTGATCATCGGAGTGCCGGGATTGGCCAAGACCCTGCTTATTTCAACGCTTGCGCGCATTCTGAACCTCCGGTTCAGCCGCATCCAGTTTACGCCGGACCTCATGCCGTCGGACATCACAGGAACCGAGATTCTGGAGGAAGACCGGACCACGGGGAAAAAGGCCTTCCGTTTTGTGAAGGGACCCGTGTTTGCCAACATCGTACTGGCCGACGAGATCAACCGGACACCGCCCAAGACCCAGGCCGCCTTGCTTCAAGCCATGCAGGAACACGAGGTCTCGGCGTCGGGCGAAACCTTTCGTTTGGATGAACCCTTCTTCGTTCTGGCCACACAGAATCCCATCGAACAGGAGGGAACCTACCCCCTGCCCGAAGCCCAGCTCGACCGCTTTATGTTCAGCTTGTGGATCGAATACCCCACGCGGAAAGAAGAGGTGCAGATTGTACACAGCACCACCAGCGGGAATGAACCAAATCCGCTTCCTGTGATGGGCGCCGACACGATCATCCGTCTTCAGCGTCTGGTCCGCCGTGTGCCCGTCGCCGATCTGGTCGTCGATTACGCCGTGGATCTGGTTCGACAAACCCGACCTGGTGAAGCGACTGCTCCCAAATTTGTGAAAGACTGGATCAGCTGGGGCGCCGGCCCACGGGCCTCCCAGTATCTGATTTTGGGAGCGAAAAGCCGGTGCGTGCTCGACGGCAGAACCACGCCCGAAATCGAAGATATCCGGGCCATGGCCAAACCTGTGCTGAGGCACCGCATCGTTACCAATTTCAGCGCCGAAGCCGACGGCGTCTCATCTGTGGACATTATCACCCGGCTTCTCGAGCAGACAGTCAAATGACAACGGCATTCAACATCCGGATCAGGGCGTTGCCCATCCTTCTCATCCTGATGCTCCTGACGCTTCCCAAAACACTATCCACCAACGCAGAAAACCAGCCCGATCCCGATCCTGTTGTTGCGCTTCTCGATGAGTACGACAACCTCATCAGAGAGATCATGGACGAATGGGATCTGCCCGGCGCCGCCGTGGCCGTGGTCAAAGATCACCGGATTCTCTTTCTCAAGGGATACGGCGTCCGGAAGCTCGGCTTGCCGGAACAAGTGGACACCCACACCGTCTTTCGCCTGGCCTCGGTCTCAAAAACCTTTGCTTCAACATTGACAGGACTTCTGGTCAAAGATGGCTTATTGGATTGGGATGATCCCGCTATCCGCTATGTGCCGGACCTCTGTCTTCAGGATTCCGCTGTCACATGCGGCCTGACCATCCGGCACATTTTGAGTCATACATCGGGATTGATCCCCCACGCCTACGACAACCTGATCGAATCGAACATCCCATTCGATCGCGTTTTGGACCAGTTGAAAACCGTTGATATCGTGGGACCACTGGGATCGTGTTACGGGTACCAGAACGTCCTCTTCAGTCTGGTTGGTGATATCGCCGCAAAAGCAGCGGTCACACCGTACGACAAGCTGCTGGAGTACCGGCTCTTCTGGCCCCTGGGCATGCACGACGCCTCAGTGGGTTGGGACGGACTCATGGCAAGTCCCAACCGGGCCGCGCCCCACGTCATACGGAGAGGTGCCTGGCGGGCTGTCAAGGACAAGAAAGCCTATTACCGGATGCCTGCTGCAGCCGGCGTCAACGCCAGCATCAGCGACATGTCCCGCTGGCTTCTGGCCCAGATGGGCCAAATGCCCCACATCATTCCGGACACAGTTCTGTCTGACCTCCACACACCGCTGGTGCGGACGCCCGGAGAAATCCCCCGGTACAACTGGAACGGGCGTCTTCGTAACGCCCACTACGGCCTGGGCTGGCGGATTTTCGACTGGGCCGGTCACTGCATGGTCTTTCACAGCGGGGGAGTCGAAGGCTACCTGAGTCAGGTCGGCTTCATGCCGGAATTGGGAATCGGCGTGGCCGTTCTGCTCAATTCACGCAGAACCGACGACATGTTGCCGGCGTTTTTCGAGCTTCTGATGGAGCAAGACGGAACGATTGTCGATCTGTAATGTTGACACAAAACTGAGAGGAAAGGCCATGCTTTGGAACAAGTGGATGCGCCTGATCCTCGCGTGCCTTTTGTGCCTGGGATGGGCGCACAACGGCCTTGCGCAGCGGAATGAGGAGGCGCGCTTGCGCAAAGCGATTCAGGTCGTGGAGGATCTCGGAGACATTCCCGAAACATCCATCCCGCCGGCGCTCATGGAGAAGGCATACGGCATCGCCATCATTCCCGGTGTCATCAAGATCGGGCTGGGTCTCGGCGGCAGATGGGGCAAGGGAATCCTGGTCGTTCGGGAGGACAGTGTGTGGAGTCCGCCCCTCTTTCTCTCTCTGGGCGGCGGCAGCGTCGGCTGGCAGTTTGGCGTCCAATCGACGGACATCGTGCTCATCTTCCGGAACAGGGAAAGCATCGAGGCGTTTCTGGACGGCAATTTCACCCTGGGCGTCGACGCCTCCATCGCCGCAGGACCCGTCGGCCGTCACGTCGGCGCCAAAACCGATGTGGAGTTCCGGTCGGAGATCTACTCCTATTCCAAAAGCCGGGGACTCTTCGCCGGCATTGCGCTGGAGGGCGCGTCCCTCGACATCGACGACGATGCCAACGCGGCTTTTTACGGCAAATCCCTTGATCCTGAGGATATTCTTGAAGGCGCTGTGGACCGCATTCCCGATACAGTCCATCAGCTCCACAACGCGATGAAACAAACTGAGGAGACTGAGGATTATGGCGCTGGCCATCCTGATGCCGGGACGTGACACCACCAAACTGGTCCGGCAGCTCAAACAGATCGAACCCGACATCGACGTCCGCGTGTGGCCCGATATCGGTGACGAGGCGGACATCGTCTACGCCATTCTCTGGAAGCACCCGCCTGGCGCATTGTCCGGCTTCCCCAATCTCGGGACTGTCTCATCCTTCGGAGCCGGAGTGGATTTCATCCTGGCGGATCCTGATCTGCCCGCCGGCGTCACTGTGACCCGTGTGGTGGACGACAAACTGATCCACGACATGATGCTCTACACCGTTTCAGTTGTTCTGGAACGGAAAAGGTGTCTCATGGCGTACCGGGATCTTCAGAACCAGGGCCAGTGGAAACCGCTGCCTGAAGCGGATATCGAAACCATTGGTATTCTGGGTCTGGGACACATCGGCGGCCGCATGGCCCGCGGTTTCGCCGATCTGGGATTCCGCGTGCTGGGATGGGACCGCCAGTCCAAGAAAGTGGACGGCGTGGAGACCTTTGCATCCCACCAGATGGACGACATGCTTGGTCAGGCCGACTGCCTCATCTGCTGTTTGCCCCTGACCGATGAAACGCGGGGGATTCTCAACGCCGACCTGTTCGGCAAGATGAAACGCGGTGCCTTTCTGATCAACGTGGCCCGCGGCGGCCATCTGAAAGAAGAAGATCTGATCGCTGTATTGGACTCTGGCCACCTCTCCGGCGCCTGTCTGGATGTCTTTTCACAGGAGCCGCTGCCTGCGGATCATCCGTTTTGGACGCATCCTAAAATCACCATCACGCCGCACATCGCCGGCATCACCGATCCTGAATCAGCTGTGCGTCAGCTCCACGAGAATTACCGTCGGACACAGTCGGGCCAACCGCTGCTCAATCCTGTGGACCGTAATTTGGGATTTTGAGATGAAAACCGTGCTGGGACTCATCTGTTCACCCCGACGGCTCGGCAACGCCGAGCTGATGATCGGTGAAATTGACAGGCAGATTCCAGAGCCCCACCGGTTGCGTTTGCTGCGCTTGTCGGACTTCCGGCTCAGGCCGTGCCGGGCCTGCTACCTCTGCCTGTTCAAGAAAGAAAACTGTGTTCTGCAGGACGATCTGTCTCTGATTTTGGACGCACTATCCGGAGCGGACGGGCTGATCTGGGCTGTCCCGGCCTACTTTCTCTCGGCCAACAGCGCTCTGAAAAAACTTGTGGACCGCGGCCTGTCCTTTTACGGACGGATCGATTCGTTGTGGGGCAAACCCTCAGTGGGCGTTGCCATCGCCGGCATTCCAGGGAAAGAGGGCTCGACACTGACGGACATTCACCGATGTCTTGCCTTCATGGGCGCGGACATCAAGGCCCTCACGACCCTCTACGCGGCCCTGCCCGGTGAAATACTGCAGGATGAAACAAACCGCCAGATTGCATCCCACCTGGGAAGCGCCCTCTTCGGTCGTCCTTTGGAACGGGATGCGCCCGCGTGTCCCCAATGCGGAGGCACAGCGTTTCAGTTTGCATCAGACGGATCGGTTCACTGCCTCGTATGCAGCAACGCCGGAACTATGACGGTTGAAAACAACCGTCCGCGTTTTGACATTCAGCAGGACAATCACCCGCTGTTCCGCACCAAGGAGGATGCCCTGCGCCATCGGGACTGGCTCAGGCAAGAAGTAAAGCGTTTTGGACAGCAACGGGAAGCTTTGCAGAATCTGAGGAACGTATCGAAACCGCAAGGCGAGTGGATCAAACCGGCGACAG
>CAZDVF010000101.1:0-8469 GCA_964508725.1 uncultured bacterium
CCAGTTTAGGATCGAGAACCACTAGCTGAGCTAGTGGTTTGAAGATCAATCAATTCCAAATGCGTAATAAAATAGTGATGCCCATCGAATTTTGAGGTGTTCAATGGATGTGTTTGAAGCGATTCAGTCTCGCCGGTCGATCCGAAAATATCTGAATCAGCCGGTCGAAGAAGAGAAACTCCAACAGGTTCTGGAAGCGGGACGTCGTGCTCCTTCTGCCAACAACCGGCAGGAGTGGCGATTTGTGGTGGTGCGTGATCCTGATACCAGAGCGCTGCTCAGTGAAGCGGCAAAAGGACAGTCATTTATCCGGGAAGCGCCCATTGTAATTGCCTGCTGTAGTGTGGAATCTGGCGCCATCCTGACGTGCGGCCACCCAGCGTATGCCATTGATGTTGCCATTTCCATCGATCATATGGCTCTGGCCGCAGCGGCTCTGGGACTGGGAACCTGCTGGATTGGCGCATTTTACGAAGATCAGGTCCGCAAGATTTTGAATATTCCCGAATCTATCCGCGTGGTCGAGCTTCTCACCCTCGGCTATGCTGGAGAGGATCCGGTTGCACGGCCGCGTAAGTCCCTCGCATCCATCGTTCGATACGAAACCTGGGCATAAGAGGTATCCACTTGCCCCATCGACAAATCTTTATTGTTCTATTCTTTGCGCTCTTTGTGGCGATGCTGGGCGCCGGAATTATAGCACCAACAATTCCACTTTACGCCGAGACGTTGGGTGCCACAGGCATCCTGTTCGGATTGATCTATTCGGCCTTTTCCGTCTCAAGGGCTGTGTTCATGCCATTGACAGGCAAGTTGTCGGATCGTCGGGGACGAAAGGCTTTCATCACAACAGGGCTGACCATTTATACTCTGGCGTCACTGGGATACATTTGGGCTGACACGCCTATTGAATTGGTATGGATTCGTTTTCTTCACGGTATCGGTTCGGCCATGGTGATTCCCATTGCAGCGGCTGCTATCGGCGATCTTTCACCCAAGGGTCGTGAGGGAAGTGTGATGGGCACGTTCAATGTCGCCCTGTTCCTGGGTTTCGGGACTGGTCCCTTGCTGGGTGGACTGGTATTGGATGCGGCCGGTGCTTCCACTGTCTTCTTACTGATGGGCAGTTTGAGCGCCCTGGCCCTTCTGACCGTTATTTTCTTCATTCCGGAAAAGCAGGATCAAATCAGGAGTCAGCCGCAGGTTTCACGTTTTCAAACCATTTGGACACAAGATGTATTTAAGGGGCTTCTGATCTTTCGTTTCAGCAATGCCGCCATGCGGGGCACAACCACAGCGTTCCTGCCTGTTTTTGCCATCAAGCTTGGTGTTTCCCCGGGGCGCATCGGACTGCTTGTTTCCCTTAATATCCTATTGACTGCCGTGCTTCAGCTCGTATTTGGAAAAACTGCAGATCGCAGAGATCGGCGTCTTCTTATTATCGCGGGGAATTTATTGACAGCCATACCACTCATCCTGACACCCCTGGTTGATTGTTTTACTTCACTGCTCATCCTGGGCACTATCATGGGTGTGGGAGGTGGCCTGGCGTTTCCAGCAGCCTCAGCCGTGGCGACAGAATTGGGGCGGCGTCACGGCATGGGCAACATCATGGGTTTTTTCAATCAAAGCATGAGTTTCGGGATGATCGTCGGTCCGGTGATCTCCGGTTTTGTGATGGATCTTTTAGGGATTTCTGTCGTATTTCTAACAAGCAGTTTTTTGGGATGCGCAGGAAGCGCTGCGGCGTTGATTCTTTTTTACAGAAACAGAGGAGTTTAACCCTATGCCAACATATGAATTTACGTGCAAGACGTGTGGC
Source organism: uncultured bacterium (assembly GCA_964508725.1). GTDB lineage: Bacteria > Zhuqueibacterota > QNDG01 > QNDG01 > DSAB01 > CAZDVF01. The sequence continues at coordinate 1,823 of CAZDVF010000101.1, forward strand.
CATCATTTTGACGTGTTTGCTTCCATCTCAAAAAAAGGAGAGATCGCCTGTCCCAAATGTGACGGAAAAATGCTGCAAGAATCATTCGGCGCATTCTTTCTCGGTGGCAATCTGTCATCTCCGAGCGCCGGGACTGGTTCATCGTGCACCAGCGGGAGCTGTTCCTCATGCAGCAGCACATCGTGTAAAACATGATGTTATTTTACAACATACCGTACAAGATAAGGATGACGGATGGCTGAAGGACTTCCCAAATCGTTTGAAGCGTTGATCCAGGCATCCGAGCATCCCGTTTTGGTGGATTTCTGGGCCGACTGGTGCGGCGCCTGCCGCACGGTTTCTCCAACAGTCCAGCGCATTGCCTCGGAGTTCAATGGCCGCGTGATGACAGTGAAAGTGAACGTCGATCAAAAGCAGCACGTGGCGGCGAAATACAAGATTACCAGCATCCCAACCATCATGCTGTTTCACAAAGGCCAGGTCCTGATGCGTCTCGAGGGCGCCCTGCCCTATGAAACCTTGAAGGCCGAAATCGAGAAGAGGATCTGATGTCCGCTGATATCCGATCAGAATGCACGGAATACACCGATTTCATGCTGACCTATGAGCGGGAATTGTGGGATGCAGGCTTTCAGACTGTAGCCGGTGTGGATGAGGCCGGCCGGGGTCCGTTGGCCGGACCTGTGGTAGCAGCGGCGGTCGTGTTCCAATCCGGCGCGTGGATTGATGGTGTGGACGATTCTAAAAAACTATCAGCCAAACTGCGAGAGGTGTTGTTCGACGTGATTCGGCAGACGGCAGTGGCCGTGGGAATCGGCATCGTCGGGCGAGAGACGATTGACCAAATTAACATCCTCCAGGCTACGTACCAGGCCATGCGTGAGGCAGTTGCGCAAATTGGTCCGACGGTTGAACACATCCTAGTGGACGGACGCGCCATTCCCGATTGTCCTGTTCCGCAGACGGCTATCATTCGTGGCGATCAAACCAGTTTCAGCATTGCGGCGGCGTCCATTATCGCCAAAGTGACGCGGGATTGCATCATGATCCATCTGGACCGACAATATCCGCAGTATGGATTTGCGCGGCACAAGGGATATCCAACCAAGGCCCACGTCGAGGCTCTCCGCGTGTATGGACCGTGCGACGCGCATCGCCGGTCCTTCCGTGTGAAAGGGTGGTGAGTCCCATGTCCAAGCAACGTGATCACCGTCGTGCGGTCGGACGATGGGGTGAAGAATCGGCCGCCCGTTTCCTCCAAGAGAAGGGATATCAGATTTTAGAACAGAATTTCCGCTCCCAGCGTGGCGAGATTGATCTGGTTGTCCGCGATGCCGACACACTTGTTTTTGTGGAAGTCAAGGCCAAACAACGCGACGGATTCGGAGAGCCGGAGGATCGTGTCGATCAAGCCAAGCAGGCGCAGATCGGACGGGTGGCTGCGGCATATCTCCAGCAGAATGAACTGGATGATGTGGATTGCCGTTTCGACGTGGTCTCTGTCACCCGAACCAAGGATGATATCGTTATCCACCACATTGAAGACGCCTTCTGGTTACAGGCGGAGTAAGGAAGGAATCGGAATGCCTGACGAGAGAGAGCAGCGCCGGAAAGAGCTGATCCGTGATGACTGGAAACGGACAGTACTCGAAGGGGGTAAATGGGCGCTGGTGATCTGGCTGCTCTGGCCGCTTCAGGGCGCAGCCAGCGGACCCATCAATTTTACGCGGGTCGTTCTGGGCATTCTGCTTTTCATCCTGTTTTCTGGAAAACTCTTCTATGACACGGTGGTCATGGGCATGATTCGCCAGCGGCGAACGACTGTTCGGCAGGATCTGATGAGTCTGATTGGCATGGTCGCAGGGATTGCGGTGGTGGTGGGTCTGGCTGTTATGCTGGTCGGGCTGATGATGGTGCAGTTGTTTAGTCAGTTGTCTGAAACGGGTGAACAATAATGGAAGATCACGCTTTGTAAGTCCTTCAGAATAATAGAATACGCCTCCGATTGCTACATCCTTTTCCGATCAGTTTGTAACTTAATGGTTGTTGGATCTGTTTCAGATAGGTTGACCCGCCATTCCTGCTCCTCCGCGTCGAAGTAGGTAATTTTTGAAAGCGGCATTTTAAGATACCGTCCACGTCCTTCCACTGCCACGGTCCCGTCCTCCAGAAGTAGCTCACCAGTTCCTTCGAAGATGCGGCCCTTGTCACGTGTAATGCGTCCGACAATGCGCAAGGTTTGGTCGAGCGGAACGGGCTTCCGAAACGTTGATGAAAATTCCAGCGTTACGCCCCAAATCTCTTCCTCATATTGCATCATGATGGCGCGGCCGATGGTTTCATCCAGCATGGCCGCTGCCATGCCGCCGTGCAGCCGGTTGGGATAGCTCTGATGCTCCTCCTTCGGCGTAAAAACAGCAACAAGTTCGCTGTTGTCCAGTTCGTAGAAAGCGGCTTTGAGTCCGAATTGATTTTTCAGACCACAGACAAAACAGAGTTTTGAATTGGGTTGTTTCCCGGTGACATGGTGATGCATGATGCCTCCATAGGATTTGGGGATGTAGAGGATATCAGAGCAACACTGTTTTGCTATCGTTTTTTCTTGACCTGTTTTTCAATAGCGCGGTGGATTTTGCGATATGATGGCGGCGGTCCTGTCCGCAAGGCTTTTCCGTTGATGAACAGACCGTCAAAGATGCCCCATTCCAAAAACACCTGCCGATCGAATGTGCAGATTTCTTGAAATTCCACTTGCTCGCCGAAGGTGGATGCCGCCCGTTTGGCCCGCTCGAGAACCATGTTCTGCGCGGGGCAGACGCCGTTGTAGAAGGCGGTGACAAGAACCTTGTCGCTCCCGGCTTTCGGTTTCTGCTTTGGACGGATCCATTTTGGTGGTTGTGCATCGTCGGTGAAGGATTTCCAGAGCAGGACTGCGCCTTTGAGGCTGTCCGCTTTCCGGTAGCCCTGCTTTTTGTACCACGATGCCTTCATCCAAAACGGCAGGGCGGCACCCCAGGCTGCAATGCCTTTTGCGCCGCGCTGGCGGACGTCTTCCTCTGCAGCACAAAGCAGGGCCTTGCCCATGCCCCTCTTCTGGAAGTTTCCACGTCCTTTTTTGTAGCCGTGCACCCAGGTGCAGGAGATGAAGTAGAGATCCTGCCCGTCAGCCGGAGAATACTCCACCGGCACGTACTGGATCATGCCGCCGACTTCTCCCCGGTCATCCAGTGCAAGCTTGACACCGAGACCCTTGTCCTTCATCTTCTCGTACCAGCAGGCTTTGTGGTCGCCGGCTTCACGGATTTCGTCGGACCAGTCCTCCAGGCAGAGGAAGTAGAGTTCCTTGTGTTCATCTGTCAGATCGATAACTTGCATGTGCCGTCCTCATGTTTACAGATTATTCTGAATAGACAATATTTCTCTGTCAAGAAAAATTGCTGGATGTGAATCCAGCCATGATGATTTTGTTCACAAATCGAAAATAACAAAAAAGAGTAAACAAGGCAAGGTAAAAAAGTTTGAAACACTTTTTCTGGATTTCAGTAAAACTAATTGTCCACACTGTCAGTCTTATAGTCGGAGAACATGATGAGTCCACTTACAAAAATAGAAGAGATCCTCCTTCTCACTATCTGGCGATTGGGGGATGATGCGTATGGTGTCCGCATCAGACAGCACGTGTCGCAGGTGCTGGACAAGACCTTTACCTACGGGAATCTTTACAGCGCTCTGAATCAGTTAGTGAAAAAGGGGTATGTACAGAAATGGTCGGGCGAGAAGACCTCCGAACGGATGGGTCGTCCACGCATTTACTACACTATTTCATCCGAGGGATTCAAAGCTCTTCGCGCTGCACAGGAAATGAATGCCATGCTTTGGAGTGATGTTCCGGCATGTGCTTTTAATCCGTCTTGTGATAGATAGATGACGATACATGCAGACATCCGGCCGCCAGCGCTTGCCAGGTGGCTGTTCCGGCGCCTGATCCGCGATGACGAGGGACTGTTCATCGATGGTGATTTTGACGAGGAATTCAGTCAAATTGTGGAGAGCGACAGTGTGCGATCCGCCCGGATCTGGTACTGGAAACACGTGCTTGCATCGCTTCCCGCTCTGGTGTGGGAGACAACATATTGGAGGACAGTCATGTTCAAGAATTATCTGAAAGTCGCATTACGCCAGATTCAAAAGAAAAAAGGCTTCGCCTTAATTAATATCACAGGGCTGGCCATTGGCCTGGCGGTTTGTTCGCTGATCATGCTCTGGGTTCTGGACGAAGTCAGCTACGACCGGTTCCACCAGAATGGTAAACAAATTTACCGACTTATCATGGATGCCGATATCGGCGGACATATCCGGACACCAGCGACGATGCCCCCGGCCGGCCCGACAATGACAGAAGAGTACCCCGAAGTCGAAAACTTTACGCGGATCGGACGACTTCAAAACACAACGGTTCGCTGGGGTGATACGCAATTCCAGGAGACGTTGGTGGGATTCGCCGATCCATCCTTCTTCGAGATCTTCTCGTTCCCTTTCACCAGTGGCGATGCGGCCACGGCGTTGACGCGGCCCAACACCATTGTCGTTACGCAAGAGATGGCCGCCAAGTATTTCGGCGAGTCCGATCCCGTGGGCCAAATCCTTCGGATCGGCGGCGAAGAGGACTACACTGTCACCGGCGTGGTTACCAATGTACCGCGCAACTCCACGATCCAGTTTAATATGCTCAGGTCTTTCGAGACTCTGCTGATCGAGAGGCCCGTTTTGCGTGACGCGTGGTTCAGCATTGAATTTACTACTTACCTCCTGCTGTCAGATGATGCCGACTGGAAGGCTGTTGAAGGCAAATTTCCCGATCTGGTGGACCGCATGCTGGGCGAGCAGTTGCGCGCCGTTGGGGGGCGGATGGAACTCCTGCTGCAGCCCATGACGCGCATCCACCTGTTTTCTGATAGAGATTTTGACGTCCGGTCGGCAGGTGACATCCGATACGTTTATCTTTTTTCCGGAATCGCCCTGTTTGTGCTTCTCATCGCGTGCATCAATTTCATCAATCTCTCCACAGCGCGGTCGGCGACCCGCGCCCGCGAAGTGGGCATGCGCAAAACCCTGGGCGCGCTCCAGCGTAAACTGGTCATCCAATTCCTGGGCGAGTCGGTCTTGCTCAGCCTGATGGCCATGGTCCTGGCTGCAATTTTTATCGCTCTGGCCCTGCCGCTTTTCAGCAATCTGGTGGGACGGCCGCTGTCCGTCCATCTCCTCCAGCGGATCTGGATCCTTCCCAGTTTTATAGGACTCGCCCTCCTGGTTGGTGTTCTGGCAGGTGGTTATCCGGCGTTCGTATTGTCGGCGTTTCATCCTGTTCATTCACTCAAAGGCGGGCAGAAGGAGGGTAAATCGAGCGCTCTTTTTCGGAAAATCCTGGTGGTCGTGCAGTTCGCCGTTTCTATCACGCTGATCGTTGGCACACTGACTGTCTTCAGACAGATCGAGTTCATCAGGAACCGGCGGCTGGGATTCGACCAGGAACAGGTGGTGGTCATGCCGCGGCTGAATGAGACGCTCCGCAGAGCGATCCCTTCGATTAAAGAAGAACTTGCCCAGGTGCCGGGCGTGACACATGTTGGCGCATCGACCAATCTGCCGGGATTTGGAAACATAGTTGGGATCTTTCTTCCCGAAGGATTTCCTGAGGATCAGCAGCAGACCATGCACTTTTTTGTCGTTGATCACGATTTTATTCCGACCCTGAAAATGGAACTTGCCCAGGGCCGTAACTTTTCTGCTGCACTGGTCACTGACACCAGCGAATCGGTCATCATCAATGAGACGGCTGCCCGGCAATTTGGCTGGGGCGAGCCTCTGGGCAAAACGTTTATTTTTCGTCCGCCTCCGGGTCGGGAAGGTGAAACGCAGATTATGCGTGTGGTCGGTGTGTTGAAGGATTTCCATATGGGATCCCTGCGCGAGGAGATCCCGCCGTTTATTCTGTTCTACGACCCGCTCAACCTGAGACGCATTTCTGTTCGCATCGCGTCGGATCGTGTATCGCAAACACTGGACGGACTACGGGCGGCCTGGGCCAAGATTGATCCCGACGGCGAGTTTGACTACCGCTTTCTGGATGAGAGACTTCACTCTCTTTACGAATCGGAGGAGCGAATCGGGCGGATCGCTCTGAACTTTACCGTTCTCGCGGTCTTGATCGGTTGTCTCGGTCTCTTCGGGCTGGCCGCGTTCATGGCCGAAAAGCGGACCAAGGAGATCGGCATCCGCAAAGTGCTGGGGGCGACGACGCCCGGCATCGTGGGATTGATGTCCCGCGAGTTCTTGATTCTCGTCGGCCTGGCCAATGTGATCGCCTGGCCTCTGGCCTGGTGGGGGATGACGGAATGGCTCAAGGGGTATGCGTATCGGGCCGGCATGGGCTGGTGGATTTTCGCCGTGTCTACTGTTCTGGCCCTCTTTATTGCACTGGCCACGGTGAGTGTGCAGGCGCTCAAGGCGGCGCGCGCCAATCCGGTTGATGCGATTCGATACGAGTAGGGTTGGTGGATTGACCTTCATCCCAACCCGTTGGGATTCGATCCTGCGGATTTGGGCGGCACAAATACACCCGCCTTGGATTCGTGGCCTAAACTGCA
>CAZDVF010000102.1:0-8456 GCA_964508725.1 uncultured bacterium
GAACTTTCAATGCCTCTATGAAAAGCTTCGATAATCTTGTCCATTTTATCCCTGCCAACTAGTTAAATTTGTCTTGCCATACTTCCACCAAAAACCAACCGTTCAAGCGTTGTTGTATATTCCACCACACCTTGATACTTCTTATTCTCCGTGACAATTTGTTTAATTGCTTTGTAAATATCATCGGGATTATGAACCGTCCCACCGCCATGAGGAACGAGAATGACGTTCGCTTCTCCATGGCTACATCTGTCCACTTCAAATACAATCTGTCCATAGTTGATCTCTGGGACCACAAATCCTTTAACTTTCCTTGCCAATTCAGCGATCCTCTTTTCCGGAAACGGCCAAACAGTGATTAAACGAAGCGTACCGACTTTTAAACCTTCTCTTCTTGCTTGCTCTACCGCCCTGTACGCCACTCTCGATGTAATACCGTACGAGACAACAACCACATCTGCATCTTTAATATTTTCTTCCTGGATTTCGATGATTTTATCTCGGTTCTTCCTGATTTTATCAACTAGATATTGATTCATCGATTTTCTATTGGTCACTTTGGCCTTGTCCAGATCGGGAAGTGATTTGTTATCCACTATCGGATAACCATTCTCATCGTGAGTCAATCCTGTAATATACACCTTGTATCCGTCTCCGGCTTTCACTATAGGAGGCACAAGATCTTTGTCTCTCTTGTAAGGCTTGTATTCTTCCTTTGGGCCAGTGTAAAACCGCCTCGGCTCTATCTCAATTTCCGAGGCATCGGGGATGACGACTTTCTCTGTCATGTGCCCCACACACTCATCGGCCATGAGCATCACCGGAACACGGAAGCGTTCAGCCAGATTAAACGCTTTGATGGCAAACTCGAAACCTTCCTGTGGAGAATCAGGCGCCAGGGCTATCACTTCATAATCGCCATTCGCACCCCATCTTGACTGCATGATATCTGCCTGCCCTGTATTGGTTGGCACACCTGTGGATGGTCCGCCACGTTGAACATTGATGATCACAAAGGGGATTTCCATGGCTGCGCCGAGTCCGATATTCTCCATCATGAGAGAGTATCCGGGTCCGGATGTAATGGTCATGGCTTTTTGCCCTGCCCAGGAAGCGCCCAATACAGAGGCGATTGAGCCAAGCTCATCTTCCATCTGAATGAATCGAGCACCTGCTTGTGGCGCTACCTTGGCGAAGGCTTCTGCAGCCTCGGTAGAAGGCGTAATCGGATACCCGCCCAAGAATTTACATCCCGCAGCAAGGGCGCCATAGGCAATCGCAACATCTCCATCTATATAATAAGTGCCCGTCAATACATCACGCGGATCTGCCTTCAATCTGTGCCTCCCTTTCAACCGTATTTGTTACCCTTGACTCCACTCAAAATAAAATCTTCCACGGAATTACACAATCGTTTTTATTGAATATATATTGTTTCATTTCATGTCTTTCGTGGGTTTTTTGACCAGTCTCATCCTTGTTGCCAACTTTTTAGGGATTCTGAAAAGGTCGGCCTTTCTCTGTCGATAAATTTCCCGACAATGATCTCCTTCTGGTAATTAATGTTTAAATTATCGGTAGGCTCCCCATGCTTGATGACTGAATTTTCATAATAGAATTTCATCATATCGAGTCCATCGCCCAATTTATTGGTTCTCGAATAATACATCGCACACGGAGAAATGACCTCTACGACAGAAAAACCCGGTGTGTTAAAGGCTTCCACAATGGAATTGGCCAATCGACGCATATGAAGCGCTGTCCACCTTGCCACATAGACCGCGCCAGCGGCCTCGGCCAATCGTGGCACATTCACAGGAGCTTCAAAATTTCCAAAAGGCGACGTCGTTGTAAATGCCGGAATCGGAGTCGTTGGGGCAACCTGGCCTCCTGTCATGGCATAGATAAAATTGTTCACCAGAATAACTGTCAGGTCGATGTTTCTTCTCGCAGCATGGACGAAGTGATTTCCGCCAATGGAGACCAGATCCCCATCACCGGAAACAACGACAACCTTTAAATCCGGATTGCCAAGTTTAATCCCTGTTGCATAGGGAATGGCGCGGCCGTGAGTCGTATGAAATGAATCGACTTTGATGTACCCTGCGACTCTCCCCGTGCATCCGATACCAGACACGACACACACATTGTCCAGATCAAACTTCAACTTATCAAGCGCTTCTGCAAAAGCGCTCACCGCGTTGCCGATTCCGCACCCGGGACACCATATATGGGGGATCCTGTCCATGCGGAGCAGGTCTTCCATAGGATGTCTTTTCTGTTCTATTGCGTTGGTTGCTTCCATGGGCTGCCTATTTTTTAGTTGCTTTTCGGATGGTTTTCAGAATATTTTCTGATTTTCCAATCTCTTTGGATGGATGATACATTGAATGCGTCGAAGCCTTTCCCCTGCTGCATCGCTCCACTTCCAGACTGATCTGCCCGAAGTTGATCTCCGGCACCACAAAGCCTTGAATCTTCGCGGCCAGCTTGGCAATCTTTTTCTCCGGAAAAGGCCAAACCGTAATCAGACGAAGAAAACCGGCCTTGATACCTTCCTCTCTGGCCTGCTGAACCGCCTGTAAGGCATCCCTGGATGCAACGCCATAAGAAACCACCACCACATCGGCATCTTCAGTCAATGCCTCTTCAACGTGGACAAGTTTATCGGCAAACAATCTGATTTTGTTGACCAGACGATGCACATTCCACTCCTGGCACTCCTCATTCATCACCGGATATCCCCTCTCATCGTGCGTCAAACCGGTGACATGGAATCGATAGCCCTGGCTGATATCCACCATGGGAGGCACAAGATCTTTCTCATCATATTTGAAGGGCAAATAGCTATCTTTGGGTCCCTTGTAATATTTTCTTTTTACAACCTTGATCTCCCCGGGATCCGGAATCGTTACCGAGTCCTGCATCCGGCACACATCTGGATCAGACATGACCATCACAGGCGTCCGGTACTTTTCGGACAGGCTGAACGCCTGAATTGTCAGATCAAACATCTCCTGGGGAGAGTTTGGAGAAAGCGCAATGACCTCATAATCTCCATGAGAGCCCCATCTCGCCTGCATCATATCTCCGGCACCGGCCGAATAGCAAAGCCCCTCTGACACGCCATCGCGCTGAACATCGACAATCACGCAAGGAGTCTCCAGCATGACGCCCAAACCAATATGTTCCATCATCTGGGAAAGACCTGGACCAGAAGTGACGGTCATGCTCCTCTTTCCCGTCCATGCAGCGCCCAGGACTGCGGCCAGAGCGGAGATCTCATCTTCCATTTGGACAAACGTCGCGCCCGCCTCTGAACATCGTTCAATAAACCGCTCCACAATTCCAAATGACGGCTGGATGGGACAATATCCCAGAAAACCGCATCCGGCGGACAGGGCCCCTTCGGCACAGGCCTGGTAACCGCTCAGATGATGTTTTCCTGTTAATACACCTTTTAGATCTGCTTTCAACGATATCCCCTTTTTCACTTTGTGGATGGCAGCTGACACCCCGGTTTTCTGTGGCCTTTCGGCCCGGCATCATCTTTTGGCCGTATCCGCCAGGACCGGATCCTGCGCTTCAAGTTCCATAATAACGGAAAAAATGGCAAAATCCGGACAGATCATCTGGCAAAATCCACAGTCCACACAATCATCGGGTTTCACTTTCTCAGGCGGATGATAACCCTTTGAATTGAATCTGTTTGATATTGCTAAAACTTCGTTCGGACAGTACTCGACACAAAAACCGCATCCTTTACACCTGTCCTCAAGAATAACAATTTCACCCCTGGGTGTAAGTGGCTTTTCAAATCCGAAGGGTTTATCTCTATATCTTATATGCATAATATCACCTGCCAATTGGCTTATCGTATCGTTCCAACGTATTGAGTCGTCAACTGCCGCTTCCGAACGTCTGGATTGCTGTAATCGGGAAGGATCATGGGCGAGACCCGACCGTCCACCTTAACACCCTCGTCTTTCAGAGCTTTGTGATACTTCTCGACATGATCGAGTGTCAGCTTTCCATCCTTGTATTTGCTTTTGGAATAATCAGCTGCAGTTACGCCGGCTATTCTTCCGAATACAGTGACATCCAGAAGGGAATTCCCCATGAGTCGATTTTCACCATGGACACCACCGCTGACTTCTCCGCCGATGATAAGACCCGGAAGAACCGTCTCTCCCTTACTATTCATCTCCAACCCCCCATTCTGGTAGTGAAGTGTGGGATAAACCAGCATGGGTTCTTTTGTGATGTCGATACCGTACCTGTGGAAGAGAATCCACTTGCCTGGAAATTCACGTCGGACATATCCCTCACCCTTGAGATGATCAATCATTGGAGAATCCAGCCAAACACCGGATTTTCCGGTAGGGGTGGGAATCCCTTTCCCCCGGACCATACACTCACGGATAAATGCTGACGCCTCGACATCTCTGGGTTCCCGTTCGTAGACAAATTGTTCTCCATCGATATTCACCACATTGGCGCCCGCTCCCCGGAACTTTTCTGTGATCAGCAGTCCTTCTGCTTGTTCGGGAAAGACAGCTCCCGTCGGATGGTACTGGACCGTGTGAAGAAAGTTCATGGGAATCCCGGCCCGATATCCCATAATCAGTCCGTCTCCCGTTGCACCGTAATGATTGGTCGTCATAAAATCCTGAATATGAAGACGTCCCGATCCGCCGGTGGCGATGACGGTGGCCTTGGCCTTGACTATGATGTATTCTTCTGTTTCCAGATTGTACAGCACTGCACCGGCACAGGCTCCCTTGTCATTCAGGATGAGTTCCACGGCAGGGGAGAATTCCAAAACCTTGATGTCATTAACATGATTTCGGGCTTCATCCCTGATAGTACGCATGATTTCAGCTCCGGTGATATCACCCGCGTAATGCATCCGCTTCCGGCAGGTTCCCCCTCCATGAAGCGTTTTCATCCGCCCATCTTCCAGTTTTGAAAACATGGCCCCCAGCTTGTCGAGCCAGGCCATGACTTTTGGAGCTTCTGTGACCAGGGTTTCCACCAATTCAGGATCGTTTTTAAAATGGCCGCCTCCGATCACGTCCAGATAATGATAATAGGGGGAATCCTTGCTGCCCTTGGTGGCAGCCTGAATGCCGCCCTCAGCCATCATGGTATTGGCGTCCCCGTGGCGCAACTTGGTGGCGATGATAACCTTGACGCCCTTTTCTATGGCTGTCAGGGCTGCCGATGTTCCAGCTCCGCCGCCTCCGATCACCAGCACATCCGTCTCATAATCCGGACTGGAAAGATCGATCTGGTCAGGATCGACGCGGCTCTTGGCATGGAACAACTGTACCATTTCGTTGGAAATCCGGTACCCCTTGTTGGGCCCGACCTTGATCTCGGAACGCCCCTCTTCCTTGAAGTCGGGATGATACTTCAGAATGTCTTCACGTTCCCCGAGCGACATGGCCGGAAACTCTTCCCCTTTGCGTTTCTTTTCAACCCGCCCCGGCCGGGTTTTTTCCACAATTTTGATCAGTTTTTTCAATTCTGGTGTGTATGGCATGACTTCCTCTCCATGAGAAAAGTTATGACTCCGGTTTATTCTTCCACAAGATGCTGTTTGTCCTTCGGTTTCCAAAATTCTTCGGCCATATCAGGCTCCGTTTCCCGCTCACTGTACACTTTTTTAAGAGCCTCTGTATCCATCTTCTTTAATTTTTCCAAACCTTTTTTGAATTTCCCCTCTTGGATGGCCTCCACCACTTTTTCAACATGTTTTGCTCTGGGAGCGATATGCCTGCCATACAGCCGCCGGCATAAAATGCCGATGTTGTACTGCGCCTCTTCCGCCGGACAGCGAGCCGTACACAGACCGCACATAACGCAGTCAAAAGAGAGTGCCGCCGCTCCCGCGATATCACCCCGGATGGCCAGAGAGATATACTCCATGACATCAATGTCCATGGGACAGCTTCGGGTACACGTTCCGCAGCCGACACATTTGAAAATTTCAGGGTAAAGCGCCGCCACAGTCGATCCTGTGGGTTCTACTTTTTCAATGTCGTAGATCGCCTTGTTGGCTGGGAAAAAGGGAATTTGAGAAATATACATATTGGGTTCAACTACCGTCTGACACGCCAGTCCCACTTCAATTCGATAGGAGTTGGGAAAACGATACACTGTTCCGCACGCGCCGCAAATACCGCCCCGGCACCCACATCCCCGAATGAGCTGATATCCGGCGTACTCCAAAGCCTTCTGAATCGTCAACGTATCGGGCACTTCGTATCGTTTACCCATGACAAAGATTGGGACCAACTTCTGTTTCTTCTCATTCTCGGTTGCACTCTTTGTTCCAGCGTTTTTGCTCATGGCAGATTTCCTCGTTTCGTAAACGCCACATCTTGCAGATTCAGCGGTCCTAACTCACGGATCTGCTCGGTGAATGTATTCATGGAATTGACGTATTTTTTCCCCTCGGCCGCGGAAATCCATTCCAGCCGGAAACGATCTCTGCTAATTCCCAAATCATCCAGAATCTGGCTGAAAAGAATCGATCTCCGAAGTGTTTTGTAATTCCCTTCCACGTAGTGACAGTCGCCCGGATGACACCCCCCGATAAAAACGCCATCTGCTCCTTGTGTAAACGCGTAGAGGATATGTTGTAAATCAATTCGGCTGGAGCACATGACGCGCAGGTTGATACCGCTTGGGTCATACTTCATCCGGGACGTCCCGGCCAGGTCAGCACCAGCATACGTACACCACTTGCACAAGAAACACATGATTTGTGGCTCAAACATTCTTACCCCCTCAAGATGGCTTTCACCATAGAAAAAATTTGATCGTCGGTCTGATTGCGCTGCTGAGCGGCGCCTGAAGGACACGCGGCGGCACAGGCCCCGCATCCCTCGCAGAGCACCTCATTGACTTTCACCACGCCCTTTTCGACATCCAGTTCACGTGCGCTGTACGGACAAACGGGAACACAGATGCCACAGCCGCTGCAGAGATCCTCATTGACCGGCACCACGGTTGGCGCATGAAGGAGCTCCTCCTGAGCAAACAGATTGCCGACCTTGGCCGCAGCCGCCGAAGCCTGAGACACAGTTTCCGGTATGTCTTTGGGACCATGGGCGCATCCAGCCAGATAAAAACCGGCATTGAGGCTCTCTACGGGCCTGAGTTTGGGATGCGCTTCAGCCAGCCAGCCATTGGCGTCGCTGGAAATTCTCAGTTTCTTTAAAAGGTCACCGGCCCCCTCGGTCTGGACCATGGACATGGCCAGCACAACCAAATCCGCTTCCATTTCAATTTTATTTCCGGTCAGAGTATCCACACCCCAGACCATGATTTTATCGCCTTCCTTGAAAACCTTGGAGACTTTGCCCCTGACATAAAGCACATGGTCTTCGTCGATGGCACGCTGATAAAACTCCTCAAAGTTTTTCCCCCCGGTCCGGATATCGATGTAAAAGACCGTTGCGTTCCCGTCGTGAACGTGGTGTCTGTAAAGCATGGCGTGTTTGGACGTGTACATACAACAGATTTTGGAACAGTAGGGATTGTGATTCTCAGGATCCCTTGATCCACAGCACTGGATGAAGACCACATTCTTTGGGATTTTTCCGTCGGATGGCCGACGAACTTCTCCGCCTGTGGGTCCCGAAGCCGACAGGATCCGTTCAAATTCAAGCCCGTTGATCACGTCCTCGTACTTCTCTCCCCCGTATTCGCCCAAATGATCCATGGTGTAGAGATCATATCCCGTGGAGACAACAATAGCGCCCACCTCTTCCTCGAAAATTTCTTCCTTTTCATCATAATCGATGGCATTGGGCTCACAGACCTCTTTACATTTTCCACAGCGAATGGGAAGCAGACCCAGACAGCTTTCGATATCGAGGGTGTAGGTTCCCGGAACAGCCTGCGGGAAGGGCAGGTAAATCGCCTTGCGGAAAGAAAGTCCCATGTTGAATTCATCGGGTACAACCTGGGGACATACGTCTTCGCAGTCACCGCACATGGTGCACGTATCGGGATTGACGAATCGGGGCTTCTTCTTGATTTTGACCTTGAAATTCCCGACATACCCAGAGATGGATTCCACTTCATGATAGGTCAATATTTTGATTTTGGGATGCCGTGACGCTTCGACCATTTTGGGCGTCATGATACATTGAGAGCAATCCAGCGTGGGAAACGTTTCAGAGAGCTGAATCATATGCCCGCCGATGGAGGGATTTTTCTCAACCAGAAGGACTTCATACCCATGGTCCGCGATATCCAAAGCCGCCTGGATACCGCTGATTCCCGCGCCGATCACCAGGGCTCTTCGGGTGACGCCAACCCGAATGGGCTCCAGACTCTCATTCTGAAGAACTTTCTCAACCATGGATTTGACGATTTTTATGGCCTTTTCCGTGGCCTTTTCTTTGTCAGAATGAACCCAGCTGTCCTGCTCTCTGATATTG
>CAZDVF010000103.1:0-8389 GCA_964508725.1 uncultured bacterium
TATGCATCTTTCGCCAGGACCTCTTGCAACCGTCCGATCAGTGCATCGATCTCGTTTTCCTTCAGCATGGCTGTGCCGATCTCGAGCTCGCCGTCAGACAATCCCAGATAGCAGGTACGGACTGACGGATCTCCTGTCACGAGCTGTTTCTGAGCTTCGGCTGGAGACAGTTTAAGGACCGATGTATCCCAGCGCAGCCGGAGATGCGGCCTGCCGCCTTCTGTGTTTGGATAAACGACTTGTGTTTGAATTCCGGGGATGATCTTTAATCTGCCGGAAATGAGGTTGACCAGCCGCGTCTCCCTGTCTTTCTCCGAGGCATAATCGTACCGCAATGCAACCTCCACAGCCACCATCATGCCCAGCACTTCCTCCTTGCTGACCTTCATGCCCCGGCCCACTGTGTCGGAATTGGGAGAATTGCTCATCCGCGCAGCCCGGATGAGATCTTTGCGGCCCAGCAGCATGCCTGCGCTGTACGGCCCGCGAAGTCCCTTGCCACCGGAGAACGCAGCCAGATCGAAACCAGCATCCCGGTACAGGGCAAACCGCTCCATGGGCGGCACCGTGTTCGATCCGTCAATCATGGTTGGAATGCCGTACTTCTTTCCCAGAGCGGCCCACTCCCGCAGCTTGATCTTGCCCTTCTCCTCCATGAGGAAACACGAAAAGAGCATGGCCGTCTTTTGATTCACAGCGCGACGGACATCTTCCACTGTTTCCACTTCAACATAGCGGATGCCGGCGTTCCGCACACCGTGATCGTATGAGTATCGATGGGCCTTCTGGATGATCACCTCGTTCTTCATCTCCCGCAAATCGGGCACCCGGCTGATCAGATTCTCATCATCGCCGGTAATGCACGCCGCTGTCCCCAGCGTCATGGCCGATGTGGCGCCGGAGGAAACAAGTGCCGCCTCGTATCCCAGAAGGGATGCAATGCGCTTCCCCACTGCGTCCTGAAGCTCCTCCATGATTACATTGCGCTTGCGTGCATATTCCATAGCCGCGATCACCTCCGGGAACATGTTCCGCCCGCCCAGAGCTGAATAGGCCGCCGCCGCATTGATAAACGGTTTCACGCCGATCTCTTTGAAGTAATCCCGCTTTGAAGTGGACTTCGGCATCATGCAACTGTTCAGCGTGAGCATGGCCGTTGCAGGCACCAGACACATTTCATTTAAAAACGTCCGTCGATCTTGCATGCAGACTCCAATCATTCGTATCAAACGATGACCGTTTTCGCCGGTATTACGCGTCTCTCCCCACCGATGCGAATCCAATCCGACGGCAAAAAATACGATCGTCAGCAGGCCTTCCACCCCGTGTAAAACAGAAAAGTCATTCCCTGCGCCAAGATGAAAGGGACCCTGTTCAAACCCGGAACAGGACGTAATCTGCTTGCTTTTTACAAATCCTTGAATCCTCCGGTAATGGCCGCGATCTGCTCGAACTTGGATTGGACATTTTGCAGATCCTCGCCCATGCGGTAGGTATCCTTATCCAGCCGGCCTTTTGGATCAAGCTGGCTGAGCACATTGGGACCGATCAGATTGGGGGAGTCGGATGCGTAAGGCCATAACCTGAACGAACCGCCCGTGATTTCGTCAATCACTGTGGCCTTGCCGTCAATAAGGCCGTACTCGAGTTTGAAATCAACAAGCTGGATCTTGGATTGAGCAAATGCAGCTTCGAGATGAAAGAATACCTCGGCGTTGATCTGCCGCATATCAGCGTAGACTTCACCGCCGCCTTTCGCGCGGATGATGTACTCCACATACGCCTCGTCGAGCATGGGATCGTGCAGCGGATCGTCCTTGTAGTGAAACTGGGTGACAACCGGATCATACCACGTCCCCTCTTCCACGTTCCCCCATTTGAGAATGGATCCGGCGGCCACGCGGCGCGTGACAACTTCGAGGTTGATCTTGAAATCGAGTTTCTTGACAAGGCTGACCTTCTCCTGCGGGCTCTCGATGTAGTGCGTGCGGACGCCCTTGCGGTTGATGTATTCGAAGATGTCCTTGTTGGTTTTCCAGTCCACCTGGGCTTTGCCCGCAATCACATCATGTTTGGCCCCGTCGCCAGCTGTAATGTCATCCTTGAAGACCATAAAAACTGTTCTGGTATTATCCGGATTCTCATAAATGACCTTGGTTTTTCCTTCATTGATTTTCTTCAGTTTTCCAAAATCGATGGCCATGTGTGGTTTCCTCCTCCTTTGTGGACAAATGCCTGATCTGAACAACAGAGTGTTTAAGGACCTGTATATCTTGGCAGCCGAATCTAGACCGAATCCCTACGACCGCAGATACGACGCACCGTTCACGTCGATAATCGTTCCGGTGATGGACTCAATTCCTTCCGATGCGAGAAACAGGACAGCCCTGGCGACTTCTTCAGGCTTCGCAATGCGGCCCATCGGACTCTGATTCCGGATAGCGTCTCCTTCCGGTCCGTCTAAAAAGGGCGCTGCCATCTCTGTTTCAACAAATCCCGGTGCAACCACTGTGACAGTGATCCCGTGTGGAGCGAGGGCCCTGGCCATCGACTGGCTCAGCGCGTTCAGGCCCGCCTTGCTGGCGCCGTATGCCGGCGCATCCGGCTCGCCGCGAAACGCGCCACGTGACGACACATTCACGATCCGGCCGCTACCTTGTTTGATCATCTGTTTGGCGCAATGAAACAGGACGTTGGCTGCGCCGATCAGGTTTGTTCCCAGTGTGCGCGACCAGATATCCTGCCACTCGGAATATCCGATGTCGGCGATGGGATGCAGTTCATAAATTCCGGCGTTGTTGACCAGAATGTCAATGCCGCCCATCTCGGCAATCACAGCGCAGACCATTTCCTCGACAGCGTCGGGATCGGCCGCGTCGGCCTGGACAATCATGTGCGGTCCTCCGGGGAGCGCTTCGCGTGTCTCCTCAACCGCTGCCCGGTTTTGGTTAAAGTGGATGGCAATCCGAGCGCCGCGCTGTGCAAATGCATCCGAAATGCTGCGTCCGATGCCCCGTGACGCGCCGGTGACGAGAACACGCTTGTCGGTAAAATCCATGTCAACTCCAATTTGGATGAACACCCATCCGAATCCTCTCGGTGTGATCTGAATGGACATCCGGACAGATTCAAGTGGATGCGTTCGGTAAAATGTGGACAGATTACGACCGGTTTCCGATCTTGCCGAAGGTCTGTCAGTCCGCCACGTACCGGGGATAGGTGGCCTTGGCGTCCACCGCATCCATCAGGTCGATCTCGCGGGTGACAAACGGTTCTTCTCTGGACGTCAAGCCAAGCACTTCGCCGTCCGGTCCGACGATCCAGCCCATGCCTCCCAGATCAGGCTTGCTGTGACGGGGACACACGTGGTTGGACGAGATGCAGAATGCGCCCGACACAACAGCAGCTGCACGTCCAGCCGCAAGCCACTTATCCAGGTTGATTCTCAGCGTAGCCCGCGGATGCGCCAACAGATGCGCGCCCGCCTGGCCGTAGGCTCTGGCGCGGTGGAAAAACCAGATGTCCGTGCAGATCGCAAATCCGACTGTCGCTTCCCCGACATCGACAGGACGAAAGGATCCGTCACCGCGCTGGTACCATGACGCTTCCCAGAATCCTTCTTCATCCGGGAGGTAGTATTTGTGATGAGCAGGATGATATCCCGATTCAACTTCCCACGCAAAGGCTTCGTTGAGACGCGCATCCTCCCTCCGGACAGGTCTGGAGCCAAGGACTGAGACTGGCGCCAATTCACTCAGGCGGTCGATCCACTGGTCATGGGCTGAAACGGCAGCGGCCCACACTTCAGGATCAAATGCCGGACTGGCCGCAAACCAGGGTGAAAAGGGCATCTCCGGCAAAAGGACCAGATCGCTTTGCTCTGATCGGACATGTTGGATCAACTGATCCCAATTCTCTTGGAAATCATCCTCTTCATGGCTGAGTTCACAAACCGTGACACGCATACGAATTCCAGACTAAGGGATGATAAAAGAGGCGAAACCTTTTTCGCCTCTTGGGTATCACACCAGGATGGTTAAAGCAGCGCGAACCAGTTCGCGCCGGCAAGTTTAGAATGAAAGTCAGGCCATCAAAGCGTTTCAGGTGGGAACTTTTCCAGTATTTTCTCGACAGCTTCGATCAAGTCTTTTCGTGGATTCACCCGATCCAGAACGCCCCTGCCGACACCCTGCCAGACCAGATCCTGCTTTTTCCGGTCAACAATATCGATAACCAGGGTTCCTTCTTTATAATTAACGAAATGCCCCGGCCGAACAGCCCACACACGACCCCAACGTCCAATCCGATAACTCGGGGAAACAAAATCCCGCTGGTTCTGGACAGCCGCGTAAAAAACGATCAGGAGATCCGCCCTGTCTCGGTTAGGCGCTTCAGCAAATCCTTTGCTTTCAAGAATGGGTTTGATCTCGCGCATCACATCTCGATTGAAAACGGGATTACGCACAGGCGCACCCCCCCTGGCCTGATGCTTCGGATGGACAAACTGAAAGGTCCTGTAAGCGCCAAAATCTGTCGCCTCGTCATAGTCAACCACAACCCGAACTGACGAACAAGCCAGCAGGCTCAGAAAACACACACCACATACAAAAACAGTCATTCGTTTCATCGCAGATTCTCCTATGCTTGAGAAAAAGGAAGGTGCGATTAATTGTCAATGTAGTATTTTCATACGGAAAAAGTCAAGAAGAAAAACGGCCCATCCTGCGTCATTGGCAATTGGAAAGCATGACATCCCTCTCCATGCATCATCATGACTCCGTTGTCGGCCCATTTACCTTTCTGTGGATTCGAGGTCTGAAAAAGCGCCGGCGTCCGAAAAGGCGATCGATGAGTGCAACCAACGCCTCCGAGAAGACAAAGCATCCAAAGAATGCGGCCACGGCAATGTTCGGTTTCTGGAACAAAGTTTGAACAACCAGATAAGCAGTTGTTGAGAGAATCAAAGGCAGGATAAAAACCAGGACTGCAGCCGTCAGCACGCTGCGCGCCGATGTGTCAATTTCAACCCACTCGCCCAAAACGCATTGCAGGTCACCCAGTGGAAGCCGAACCTCACGGTTGCCAGGCCCGGCTGCATGGCAGCATGATCCCAGCTGGCACGTCTTGCACCCGTCGCTGGCCTGAATTCTGACAACTGCTTCATTGCCATCAATGCCGACGATGCGTCCCACTTCACGCATAATCCTGAGCTCCTATCTGCATGACACGTTTTATCATTTAGTGATCAAATGATTTTGAATTCATCCTTTGATGTGCTATATTCTCTCACACAATAATTGGATTTTTTCGAATAAGGCTAGGATAACATAATGAAAGAAAACGAAAAAAACAAAGACCTCCTTCACGATTGCCAATTTTACCAAACCATATTTGACCGGTCTCTGGACGCCATGATTATCGTCGATGCTAATGACAGAACAATCCGAACGGCCAATCGGACAACCAAAGAGATACTTGGTTACAATCCGGAAGACCTTGAAAGTAAACCATTTGCCAACCTCTTCCCCCGTCAGATGGAGCAAAATACAGAGCAGACTTGGGAACAGGTTAAATCGTATGGGACAACACTTGTTGAGTCCTTCCGACTGGCGGACGGGACTATTCGCTCCATGGACATGACAGCCACAATGATTCCGTATGCAAAAGACAGCGTGATCTTGGTCACTCTGCGGGATGTGTCGGATCGCGTGGAAGCGGAAAAGGAACGCGAACGTCTCATCGCCGAACTCCAGGATGCCATCGCAAAAATTAAAACATTGACGGGACTCATCCCCATTTGTATGCACTGTAAAAAAATACGCAACGACAACGGCTACTGGGAACAGGTTGAAAACTTCGTCCGGGATCATTCCACAGCTGAATTCAGCCACGGCATCTGCCCTGACTGTATGACCGACCTCTACCCTGATTTCTTTGGCGACGAGACAACAGCGCAGGACGAAACGCCCGATCAGCAATAGCCTATTATGGACACATTCACCACACTATTCATCGCCTTCGGTCTGGCCATGGACGCATTCGCCGTCTCTGTGACCAGCGGACTGACCATCCGCACCTGCCGGATGCATCACGCTATCCGTATCGCACTGTTCTTCGGCGTCTTTCAGGCTGTGATGCCCGTACTCGGCTGGATCGCAGCCAGACAGTTCAGCCACGCCATCGAGGCTGTGGATCACTGGTTGGCTTTCTGTCTGCTCAGCTTCATAGGCGTGAAAATGATTGTGGAATCATTCAGGCTCAAGCCGCCGGACCGTTGCATCAATCCACTCAAGCTCTCAGTTCTTCTGGTGCTTGCCGTGGCCACCAGCATCGACGCCCTGGCCGTGGGTCTCAGTCTCGCTTTTCTGAATGTGGATATCGTCACACCTGTGGTCGTCATCGGCCTGGTGACCTTTGGTTTTTCCCTCGCCGGCGTGTGGATTGGAAAAACATTCGGCCATCTCTTTGAACAAAAAGTCGAAATCATCGGCGGCCTCATCCTCATTGCGATCGGCCTGAAAATTCTCGTGGAACATTTGAGCACATAATACTGGAAGTGCAAAAATGAAAAGAATCGCAATCTGTACGGTCATTCTGCTGCTGGCGGGATCAATTCTTGCCCAGGACAAAGTGTGGAAAACTCGCGTCGGCGTCTCATTCGTTCGTACCACAGGGAATTCAGAAACTGAAACCCTGTCCGGGAAATGTGATGTGGAAGGTACGGGCAAGGGAAACCGGTACATCCTGAATGCGGACGCACTACGGGCAAAAGGTGGCGGGCAAACAATTGCCGAAAAAGGGAAATTCGCCATTCGCGTTGAACGGACTTTCACCGGCAGACTATTCGGATTCATCACCGCTGCGTATCTGAGAGACACGTTTGCAGGCTACAACCGCCGTTTGTCCGTCGGTCCCGGTCTCGGGCTCAATCTCATTTTGGGTGAACGTCACAAACTCAAGGGACGGGCCTCGACTATCTACTTCTCTGACGTCTATACTGTCCCCGGCTCACCGACGGACGCTTACGCCACAGCCAAAACGGCTCTCGACTACGAATGGACTATCAAGGAGCACGTATCGTTCAAAGCCCAGAGTGATGCCGCCATCTCGCTGGAGGACAGTGACAAGGCGTTCATCAACGGGGAAGCAGTGTTGCAAGTCGGAATCAACAGTCGGTTGGCCGTCGGCTTGGCTTACGCCCTGCGCTACCAGAACCGGGTCCCGGTGCCCCAAATCAAGAAGACGGACACAACTTTCACGACGTCACTCATCGTGAATTTGCAGGACACACATTGACATCGAACCTTCAGTCCATCCAGGAGGACAACATGGCAGACAGAATCACACGGCGGCAATTCATCCGGCGTGCAGCAGGAACAGCTCTGATTGTCAGTGCAAGCGGCGGGCCGCTAATGGTTGGTTGCACGCGTCGCGAGTTTGACCTTCTCATTCGGGGTGGCCTGGTTATCGACGGTCTTGGTGGCAATCCATTTATTGCGGATATCGGCATTCGGGACGGCCGCATCACCGCTATTGGTCAGTTGGACGGAAAGACTGCCGCGCGCATTGTGGACGCTTCAGGGAAAGCCGTCTCTCCGGGCTTCATCGACGTCCACACCCACACCGATGTGGGACTTCTGATCAATCCCAAAGCCGAGAGTAAAATCCGTCAGGGCGTGACCACCGAGATTTCCGGACAATGCGGTGACTCTCCATTTCCACTCGCGGGACCATCCGGAGATCGGTTCAAAGAGCGAATGGCCAACGAATTTGGTTTGGATGTGGATTGGACCGATCTGGACGGATTTCTCACCAGGCTCGAAAGGAATAGAACAGCCGTCAATTACACCACATTCGCAGGGCACGGATCGATCCGCGCCGCAATCATGGGCGAGGACAACCGCGCGCCGACTTCAGAAGAAATGAGGAAAATGCAAGACGCCGTTCGCACCGCGATGGAACAGGGCGCATTCGGCCTCTCCTCAGGATTGGAGTACACACCTGGCAGTTTTGCCGAAACAGACGAGATCGTGGCGCTGTGTCGCGTCGTCTCAAAACAAGGCGGCCTCTACGCCACACACATGCGCAGCGAGGATATCCGCGTTGAAGAAGCGCTGGAGGAAGCCATCTCCATCGCGCAGCAGGCGGATATCCCTCTGCAAATCTCTCATCTCAAAGCCAGCCAGCAACGCAACTGGCACAAGCTGCCCGGGATGTTGGACCGTATCGCACAGGCGGAAAGGGACGGAATCGCAGTCCACGCTGACCGATACACCTACGCTGCCTGGGCCACGACCCTGACCATCCTCTTCCCCATGTGGAGCAGGGAAGGCGGCGAGCGCGCCCTGACCGCCCGCCTCGCAGACGAAGCACAGTGGCGCAGGATCAA
>CAZDVF010000104.1:0-8344 GCA_964508725.1 uncultured bacterium
TTGCCTGAACCTCTTGAATCAGGACAGGAACCGTCTTCGCACGATGGCGATGGAAGCCCGCGCGACCGTCGAAAGCACATTCTCTGTGGAGCGCTGCGGCAAGCAATTCCTCGAAGTGTTGGAGGAGGTTTTGGAATTGTGAGCGCGGCGGACGACAGACTGGTCAGCGTGGTGATTCCTGTGTACAATGGCGCGAAGACCATTGAGGAAACGGTGCAAAGCGTTTTGGATCAGTCCTACCCGCACATTGAGATCATCGTGGTTGACGACGGTTCCACCGACAATTCCGTTGATTTGGTCCAACGCATGGGAGCTCAGATCCGCATTCTGACGCAGACCAATCAGGGATGTGCGGCTGCCTGCACTGCGGGCATGCGGTTGGCCAGGGGCGCGTTCATCCAGATTCTCGGAGCCGATGATCTGCTTTACTCGAAGAAACTAGAAAGGCAGTTTCACATTTTCTCCCAACAACCGGATGCGGATGTCGTATTTTGCGATCTTGAGAAGTTTTCGAATGATCCTCTCGATGTAAGAAGGTTCAAACGCCCGAAGCGGCGTGATCGGCGGCTGCGGCGCAGGCGGAATTTGTTGCCCGTTCTTCTGAAACGGAATGTGATTTCGGCGGTGACGCCCCTAGTTCGTGCGGAGTGGTACCGGCGCGTGGAGTATTACGACGTTAGGCTGACCAATCTCGAAGACTGGAACGCCTTTCTGCACATGGCTCATCTGGGCGCGCGGTTCGTGTTTCATGACGAAGTGCTGGCCGGTGTGCGGCGTCACGCGTCCAACAAGTCCGACCGATCCATACCCATGAACCGGGCGCGTATGGACGTTGTGACGCATTTTTTTAACGCTTATGGCGCATCCTATTCTAAAAGAACCAAACGGATGGCGTTGGCTTTTTGCCACCTGGAGAATGCCAGACTCTATCGAGCCGACAAGCATGCCGTTTTATTTCTGGATAGCTACCGACAGGCGGTGCGGATCAGGCCTTTTCTGGCGGTGCGGCATCCTGCGTTCGCATGGAAGGCGATACGAAGTCTGGTTGCGCATAAGCGGCAAATAGAGCCTGTTACTGAAAGGACTGCGGATTCGTGATCCCTATCATTACAATCCGGCCAGATGAAATCCAACACCCGATAAAATCTCAAAACGGATGGTCATCATGCAACTCGTGAAACGTATTCTCGGATTTGTCAAACCCTACCGCAAGATGATCTTCGCTTCAATTCTTGCATCTATGATCTATGCCATGTTCAACA
Source organism: uncultured bacterium (assembly GCA_964508725.1). Taxonomy (GTDB): domain Bacteria; phylum Zhuqueibacterota; class QNDG01; order QNDG01; family DSAB01; genus CAZDVF01. The sequence continues at coordinate 1,263 of CAZDVF010000104.1, forward strand.
GTTTAACCATTTGGATGTCGGCCACGTTCATCAACACGTTGTTCACGAGTCAATCCCCGCAGCCCGTGGTGACAGCACCGGCGCAAGACGAGATAACCGCCAATGTGACGGATAAACATTTTTCCATCAACGATTATATGAAAGAGGGAACGCGATCGCTGGTGGAAGGCGCGTCGAAGATAGACACCCTTCACAGAGTTTGTGTTATTGTTTTTATTGCCTTTGTGCTTAAAAATTTGTTTGGATACATCAAAGGCATTTTGATTTCAAGGGTTAACTATCGCACGGTGAATCACATCCGGAATACGCTCTACGCCCATCTGCAGAAGCTGTCGCTGGGATATTATCATAAAACCAAAGCAGGTGAGATCACATCGATAGTCATTAATGACGTCTCACAATTGACGGCCAGCCTCTCAGGCAGCATCGAGAAGCTCATCATGACGCCCATCGAAATCCTGATTCTGGTTTCCATCCTTCTCATCATCAACTGGAAGCTGACACTTCTGGTTTTAATCCTGAGCCCTGTCATGGCTACTGTGCTGGTGATGGTTGGCCAGAGCATCCGCCGAAAGAGTTTGCGGACATTTAAACAGGCTGCGGTGTTTGTGGCAATCCTTCAGGAAACCGTCATGGCATTGCGCATCGTCAAAGCATTTGCCATGGAGAAAACCGAGATCCGTAAATTCAAGGACGCAACAGACAAGTTTTACAGGCTTGCCCTGCACCAGCGGTCATTGCAGCTTCTGGGCAGTCCCATCAATGAGGTGTTGGCCACGACAGCTGCTGTCCTTCTGTTGTGGATCGGCGGCAGCCAGGTTATCAGTGGGAGCGGACTGAGCCCGGAAGATTTTATCCGATTCATTATTGTGCTGTTCTCGACATTCCAACCCATCAAGGAACTGACCACGGTAAACAATTTTATCCAGCCGGGTTTTGCGGCGGCCGAGCGTCTTTTTGGCATTCTCGATATCGAACCGCAGATTCAGGACCATACCGACGCTGTCGATGTCACAGATTTCAGGAACTTCATCGAATACAAGTCTGTCTGGTTCCGGTACGAAGACCATGCAGATGTGCTAAAGGATATTAACCTGAAAATTGCCCGTGGTGAAGTCGTTGCTTTTGTGGGACAAAGCGGAGCAGGCAAATCGACTCTGGTGGATTTGGTGCCCCGGTTTTATGATGCGACAAAGGGCAGCATTACCATTGATGGTGTTGATATCCGGCACATTACCAACACAAGTTTGAAAGGACTATTCGGGATTGTTTCGCAGGAAACGATTCTTTTCAACGATACAGTGCGGAACAACATCGCCTACGGAGCTGGAATTGTCGATGACGCGGCTATCGAGAAGGCGGCCCATGTAGCCAACGCGCACGATTTTATTCTGAATCTGGAAAATGGTTATAACACGGAGGTGGGTGATCGGGGCATTAAATTGTCGGGCGGCCAGTGTCAGCGTATTGCCATCGCCCGGGCCATTTTACGGAATCCACCGATCTTGATTCTCGATGAGGCGACATCGTCCCTCGATACTGAGTCCGAACGGTTGGTGCAGGATGCCATCGACCACCTCATGGAGAACCGGACTGTGCTGGTTATCGCCCACCGGCTTTCAACGGTCATCCATGCTGACAAGATCGTCGTGCTGCATCGCGGCCGGATCGTGGATACAGGATCGCACAGGCAGTTGTTGAAGAAATGTCCCATTTATCGGCACCTCTACGAGATCCAGTTTCAGGATGGAGGAGAGAGTGGTTAGACGGGTTCGGTCCGTTCGGATTGTCAGGGCGCCGCCCTTTGGCAATCCTGAAGAGGCCATTGAAGCAGCCGTGGACGTAGTCAGGCGAGGTGGCGTGCTGGGGTATCCCACTGAAACGGTGTACGGCATAGGGGGCGATGCAACCAGTCAGCGGGTTGTGAACCGCATTTGTGAGCTCAAGGGGAGAGACGAGACCAAGCCGTTTATCATTCTTGCACAGAGTATCGAGACTGTTCGTGTTCTGTCCGATAATCTGTCTCGCAAGACCCATGATTTGATGCACCACTTTTGGCCCGGTCCTCTCACGCTTGTGATGCGATCCACAGCTCAATTCCCAGATGGAATCGCCGGATCCGGCGGTCTGGTGGCCATCCGCGTCTCTCCGGATCGTATTTGCCGTAGAATCCTTGAGCAGCTGGACGTCCCGCTTGTCTCCACCAGCGCCAATCCGGCCGGATGTGAGCCGGCGCAAACGGCCAAAGAACTGGCTCACTATTTTCCCACGGATCTCGACCTGATTGTGGACGGCGGAGACCGCAAGTCGGCGCCTCCATCTACGGTTGTGGATGTGTCGGGAACTGTTCCCTTGATTCTCCGGCGGGGCGCGATCCCGGCAGCGGCCATCAGGGATGTGGCAGGAGAACTGGATGAAGCCCAAGGTGCGTGAGATTCTCTTCCTCTGCACAGGAAACTGCTGCCGCAGCCCCATGGCAGAAGGAATCTTGAAGGATATGTTATCCAGAAAGCACATGCGCAACATGACCGTTTCGTCAGCCGGGACCATGGCTCCGACAGGACGCCCGCCAACCCATGAAGCCATGATGGCCTGTTCGGAACAGGGTATCGACATTTCAAATCATCGTGCCAGCCTTCTGAACTGTGACCAGATCCGGTCGGCTGATCTGATTCTGGTGATGGAGGCGGCGCATCTGCGCTTTGCGGAGCAGCTTGATCCGAATGCGCGCGGTAAAACATTTTTGGTCAAGGCCTACGGACCGGAGGGGGCTGATGCAGAAGTTATAGATCCCATCGGCCGTGATTTGGATTTTTACAGGGCGTGCTTTGAGGAACTCAGGCGGGAGATCGGGCGTTTCTTCCCCGAACTCATTGCGAATATGGAACCCAATCTGTGAGGTCTTCGGTGCGTATGCTGTCTGTCCGGTTATGCTATGTGTCTATCTTGATCGTTCTCGCTCTCACATGGCATGTGGTCCTGGGGCAGCAGAGTCGGCCAGATTCTGTCGCGGTCACGATCTCGACAAACGGCGATTCAACCAGCGCTGTTCTCCAATCCGACAATCCTGGTTCAGCTGATTCGACTGCTGCGATTCCGTCCAGCCTGATAGCAGACAGTGTGACGCTCTTTCGCCGGATCGAAAACCAGGCCTTTCAGGTGGGTGAGCACCTGGTCTTTGATGTGGCATACGGAATCATCAACGCCGGCAAGGCCACCATGAGCATCCCTGACACCCAAACAGTGAGCGGCCGTCCGTGTTATCATATCCTCACAACAGCAGCATCCAACAAGTTTTTCTCAACATTCCACAAAGTGCGGGACAGAGCTGAGACCTTTATTGATATTGACGGAATCTTCCCGTGGCGTTTTGAAAAACACATCCGTGAGGGACGCTACAAAGCTGACAGATCTGCGACGTTCGATCAGCGCAACAACCTGGCCATCTATCGAAATGACACCACAATCGTTGTGCCTTACGTTCAGGGTGTCCTGTCGTCCTTCTATTATATCCGGACCGTTCCACTCGAGGTGGGCGCGGCGTTTGACATCGACAATTTCGGAGACGGCAAGCTCTATCCTCTGCGGATTTTGGTTCACAAACGGGAGCGCGTTAAAGTGCCGGCTGGAACGTTTGATTGCATCGTGGTTGAGCCCGTGCTTCGCTCCGAAGGTATTTTTAAAAGCACCGGGAAAATCACCATCTGGCTCACGGATGATGAGCGGCGTATCCCTGTGTTGATGAAGACCAAAGTGCTGATTGGTTCGATCGACGCCAAACTCAAATCGTACCGTCTGAAATAGAATCCCATCCTTTTTGGAGGTTTTGGATGCCCAAATATACACCCATTGACATCAGCAAGGTCCGAACCATGTCTGTCCACGATCGGATATGCAAAGTGACCACAGATTTGGCGGCCCGTCCCTGGACGCCCGGTGAATCGTTTTCCTTTTTTCTCGAATCAATGCCTGACGCTCTGGCCGCGTCAGATCTGCGGGATTTGATCCGCCTCATCGCAGATGCTGTCTATTCGGAGCGACCGGTGATCGCCATGATGGGTGCGCATGTCATTAAAGTTGGATTGGCTCCGGTCATCATCGACCTGATGGAATCCGGCATTCTGAGCGGTATTGCACTGAACGGCGCCGGAGCTATTCACGATATCGAACTGGCCTATTTCGGCAAGACCTCCGAAGATGTCGCTGATCTGTTGCCTGATGGGCGTTTCGGAATGGCCCGCGAAACAGCGGAAATCCTGAACGGAGCAGTGGCTGAGGGCGCCCGGGAATCGCTGGGATTCGGAGAGGCGGTAGGCAAGCGTGTCGTCCGTGACAATCCACACCACATTCATCATAGTATTCTGGGAAAGGGATCCATGACGGGTATTCCTGTCACTGTGCATGTGGCCATCGGGACCGATATCGTGCATCAGCATCCGTCGGCGGACGGCGCAGCCATCGGATCAACGACCCTGCGGGATTTTTACATTTTTGCTGAAAACCTATCGAAGATTCACAACGGCGGCGTGGTGCTCCTTTTTGGGTCTGCCGTCATTCTACCTGAAGTCTTTCTGAAGGCGCTAACTGTGGCACGCAACGTTCACGGAAATATCACTGATTTCACCACGGCCAGTTTCGACATGATCCGACATTACCGGCCGCACGAGAATGTGGTCCGACGGCCCGTTCAGGCAGGTGGTCGCGGGATGACCTTTACCGGACACCATGAAATCCTGATTCCCATGCTGGCTGCAGCCATCAAGGAGGCCGTGAGCAAATAGCAGCCATATACAAATGAGGATATATTTGCGTGTCTTCTCCCCCCGCGGAAGCGTACAGAAACCATCTCCTTGTGCGTGAGATGAAGCATTTTATTGAAAGACTGGTGGTTTTATCCGACAAGGCTGTGATAGCTGCAGATGATGTGAGGAATCAGTTTAGGCAAACAATGAATCAAGGGGACGTGAATCTGACAGAGAGCGCATTCCCCGTTGCTTGCCGCGGGGTAAGCGAGCGAATATGGTGGATGATTTCCTTGCAGATGAAGATTCCCCGCTGCTCGCGGCGGGGAATCTTCAATACGCATCTACAGACTTTGAAGGGGGCCAAGGAGGCGCTTGAGCGGTCATACATCCAGCAGAAACTTGACGAATACCGTGGCGATATCACCAAGGCGGCTAAAGCCTTTGGCATGCCAAGAATCTAATTGTATAAGAAAATGAACAATCTTAAAATGTCAAGTTGATTGATCTTCAAACCACTAGCTCAGCTAGTGGTTCTCGATCCTAAACTGGACGGCAGATACCTGCCTACTTTAAGCCCCCCGGCTCCGCCGGGAGTCTTAAAGCCACCGCCGCTGGCGGTGGATCGTTTACTGAAGGTGTGCTGTTGTGTTCTTCACTTTCCGTTCGGACACCGCTGATCCAGAATCTCTTGTGTTATACTCTTTTCATGATAACAGTTTTAAGATTGATATCCCTGTAGTTTCTTTTTCAGCATTTCGCGTGCGCGAAAAATGCGCGCCTTGACTGTTCCCAAAGGAATGTCAAGGATTTGACTGATTTCCTCGTATGACCGTTCTTGCTGATGCCGCAGGATGATCGCTTCTCGATACCGTTTGGGTAGTTGTTGAATTGTTTCCTGAATCATTCGCTTTTTTTCAGAAAAGAGTAAACTGGATTCAGGACTTTGTGAGTCATCACGGATTTCATGATGTACATCGCCCTCTTTCAGATGGATGGGTTTGTCGAGCGGATAGGTCTTCAGTTTCTTTTTACGGATGGCGTCGATGCTGTGGTTGTAAGCGATTTTGTAGAGCCATGTTGAGAAAGCGTATTTATTGTCGTAACTATCCAGGGAGTTGAAGGCCTTGATAAAGGTTTCCTGAACCAGATCTTCGGTTTCTTCCCGATTTTTAATCATTTGAAAGATCATATTGTAGATCCCGTTTCGATATCGTTTTAGAATGGCCTCGTAGGCCTTTTCGTCTCCGGCCAGTGCGCAATCGATCTGATGTTGGATTTTTTGTTTTGACACGCTGATCCAGAATCTGATTGTATAAAATACGAAGCCATTTTATCCAAAAAATTTTCACAGAGAGCACGTTGATCCAAACAGATCTGTCGTCACGATTAAGACAGAACGGTAATTGGGATGAGATCATTGATCAGGAAAGTTAAAACATTGAAGCGTTTACATTTCCTGATAGATATACTCTTTCCCCTTGCGTGCTCTGTGGTTTATCCTTTGGATAGGTAGAAAAAAGTAAGCTAAAAAAAAATGGGAATCAAGCAGAAATTTCTTGAATATAGTTCTTGAATTAGGTATTCTATGTATCAATCTCTCTGAATTTGAATTTTCCGGATGTTTTGGAGGCAGATATGCGACGTGTCGTCACAGCGACTGAGATGCGCCTGATCGATGGAAAGGCCATCGAAGAAGTGGGTGTTCCCGGTCTCTTGCTCATGGAGAATGCCGGCCTGGGCATTGTACGTCTGGTTGAGGAAGTGCTGTCGGCGCCTGGTATGGGCCGTGCCCACATTGTCTGCGGCAAGGGAAATAACGGCGGCGACGGCATGGTCGTAGCGCGTCATCTTTTTAATCGTGGTGTCCCTGTGTCAGTCTATCTGGCCGGTGAGAAGAAGGCCCTTCGCGGCGATGCGCTGGCTAATTTGTCCATGTTGAAAGGATTCGGCATCTCTGTTCAGGAAATCCACAAACTCGCCGATTTGCCCTCAGAGCCGGAGGGGGCTTTGTTGATTGATGCGCTTTTGGGAACGGGCGTGACCGGACAGGTGACAGGACTGTATGCCGATCTCATCGATTGGATGAACAAGTCGTCTCTACCAGTTATTTCTGTTGACATCCCATCGGGCATTCATTGCGATGACGGATCGATTTGCGGGACATGTGTTCATGCAAACTGGACAGCTACCATGGCCGAAATCAAGCGGGGCCTGGTTCTGCCGCCCGGTCGCGAGATGGCAGGACAGGTCACATTGGTGAATATTGGTGTACCTCCCTTTGTGGCCGAATCCATTCCCGTTCACACACACCAGGTGGAGGCGTCTGACATCCGTTCT
>CAZDVF010000105.1:0-8310 GCA_964508725.1 uncultured bacterium
GCATGGGAACTTCCCACAGACTGGCGCCCAGGCGGCTCTGGGTTTGTTCGTACTGGAACTGACGCACCATACCGCTGGCCCACCGGATGCCGCCGTACGCGCTGGTCATGTTGCTGACCGGAGCGCCGGACTCAACCGCCTTGAAAATATTGGTCTGCGTCACCATGTAGGCAATCTGGTAACCGCCCCACGAGTGACCCTGAATGCCGATGGCCTCACGATCGATGAATCCCTCCCGCACCAGCATCTGGATACCGGGCAGCACGCATTTGAGCGCATCCTGGCCCGGATAGCCTGTATCGTACTCAATATCGGGCATCCAGAGGACATACCCGTTGCTGACGTAGTAGGGTGGATTAATCGACGTGCCCGGCGAGGGATGGCGGTACCGGTGCCGGTTGTTGTGCAGCGTCTCGTAAATGTAAACCATGAGAGGATACTGACTGGTCGGATCGAATCCCTCAGGCTTGACAAGGATGCCTTTCAGCGGTTTGCCGTCCGCGCTGGCAAAGTCACGCATTTCGGCCTTGCCCCAGAAAAAAGGATCCATCTGGCCGCCCAGGTCCGTGACTTTGCGGACATTGGAGAATGCCAGGTCGGACACCCACAGGTCGGGATATTCGTCAAACGTGAACCGTGTAAAGACAAGCAGGTCTGCATCTTTTGCTTTTATCGGACGTCCGAACGCCCTCTCTGCTTCAATCAGTTGGACCGGAAGAGCGTTCCCTGTGACACGGTCACGGTAAAATCCCTCGTCCATGGTTTCCTGGTGTGTGGCGGACAGCAGGAGCGCAGCGTCCGGATCGATGGCGATTTCGTCGGGATCAAGTTTCACATAACGGAAGGAGAGGTCATGTTCGCGGCCGTATCCTTCGGTGATCATCCGGCGGATCTTGCCGTCGGGCGAAATGGACCAGATGTCATACCGATCGTAGATCAGGACGCTTTGGTCGTCTGTCGTCCATCCGGCGATGCCGTAGGGTGACGGCGGTTCCGGTCGGTCGTGGTCCTCCCGGTCGAAACAGACATGCAGTCCCTTGGTCACATTGGCGGTCACCCCCTTGCGAGCGTCGTACACAAACCAGTCTGTCCCTTCGAACCAGAATACGTACTTGCCGTGGGGAGACATTGCCGCGCCGCTGTATCCGAAGAGCTCTTCCTTAACCAATGTCTTCTTTCCGTTGGTTGGATCAACCACATACACATCATTGAACTGGCCGAAATACGACACTTTCTTGGAATGCGGCCAGTTGGTCTGCCCGAATGCAATCTTGCCGAATCGGTTCAGTGACAGATCGGGAAGCGTCTCGTCAGCCAGGCGGACAAATCGGTTGCTCTTGAGGAACCAGACCGATTCCCACGTGTTGTCGCGGACTTTCTCGGCCATCATTTTCTGCTGCGGCTGTGGGTAAGGATCATTCCAGTGCCACAGGTCGAACTTGGCTTCCTTTTCTGTGTTGGTGGAATCTGCGTCCGTTTTCGGTTCGGGAATTTCCTTGATCCCGAAAAGAATGACCTGACCGTCGTCACTGAATGCAAGATCGGATTTGTCGGACACAGCCATCCCTTCGGGGAATCCCTGTGTGGATGTATGCGACACCCAGAGGGACGCCGCAGCATCGCTGGTCTTGCATCCGTAGAGCCGGAAGGTCGGCTCATCGGACGTTTGATCATCACGACTGGAGAGAAAGGCGAGGTGCGTCTCGTCTTCGTTGAGGGTCAGTTTTTTGTAGTCGCCCTCGCCAGCGACAAGTGCGCTCCCTGCCGCATCGCCGGGACGGATCGCATAAGCTCCGTCATTGGCCGGTGTTTCCTCACTGCGGACTGCGTAGAAGAGGCGATTCCCGTTCTTCAGCCAGATAAATTCAGTGGCCGACGGGATGACTGTCTCGATGCCATCGGACAGCGACCGCACAACCAGATCTGTACCGTACGTGATCTTCTTCTTGTCGGCATCGTCTTTTTTCTCTTCCTTTTTTTCAGAAGCTTCTTTCTCTTCCTCCTCTTTCTCCACCTCCTTGTCCTTCTCTTCGTCTTTGGCCGGCTCTTCCTTGAGATAGGCGACCCAGCCGCCGGCTTCTTCGGGCAGTTGGAAGCTCTTGACCCGATCAACCACACTCACCTCGCCGCTGGACATATTCATGATCCCCAGCGCCTTTTTCAGCTTGTCTTTTGCTTTTTTATCTTTGGATTTCTTGGCCTCTTTAGCCTGGGTCATGGAGGGTGAGATGAGGAATGCGACATGCTTGGAATCTCGGCTGAACTGGGGTTTGGCCTCTTTTTCGGCGTCGGTTCCTTCACCGGAATATCCGATGGAGTGACGGTGTTCCAAAGTCGATTCCAGATCCTTGACGACCAGACAGGCGTCGCCATCCTGGGGCGTTTCGAGATAGAGGAGCCACCGACCATCGGGTGAGAGTAACGGACGAATGATGGATTTCCATCCATCGTAATCAGTGTGCCCAAGCGGCCGTTTATCCTGTGCGGACAGGATGGTTGAAGCAGTGAACGCCACACACAGCACGGAAAATACAACTTGGCGGATGTGTCGTCGGAATGTCTTTTGCATGTCTCCTCCCTTGGAAGGGTCGATTATTCGTTTTCTTTCGACGCCAGCTCCAGCTTGGCCTTGAGCAGTTTTTGGTATTTGGACGCCATCTTTTTCAAATTGTCGGACCGGAACGCTTTCAGCATGTCGCCCTCCAGCTCTGCCACTTCAAGCCTTTCGTAGTAGTCCAGCATCTCTTTCAGGTGGGCAAGGACAATCTTGCCTGTCAAGATTGGATGGTTGTTGGTCACATTGGCGTCAGCGAACATCAGGCCGTGCTCCAGCTCCACATCCAGCCCCAGTTGGAATATTTCGGCGGAAATCTGCAGCGCTTCTCCGCCAATTTCCTTCTGAATAATTTTCGCCTCATCCGGCGTGACGGCAGGCTCGGCAAGGGACGTCCAGTCGCGGATGCCCAGCTCCCGGCACACACGCCGGACTTCATCCAGAGTCACATAGGTTGGAAGATCCATCTTCTTCTCCTCTCGTTAAAAATTGAATGGAACCAGTTAGGCCCATTTGAGACGACACAGGACAACTATCTCGGTTCCGAGTATATCATATTATGGATTGCCCGCCGCCCGCTTCGCCTCATCGACGATCTTCTTGACATCGGAAAGCATGGCGGGCGCGTCGTACACATATCCGTCCTTGATCGTCCACTTGATGCCGCCGCGTTGGACAATCTTTTCATCCTTTAAATCCATCACTCCTGTAGGATAGAGGAACTTGAAATTTTCGAGAGGATTTTCGTCCACCACGATCAGATCGGCCAAAAATCCCGCGCGGACGCGACCCAGCCGCTCCTCCTCGCCCAGCAGTTTGGCGTTGACAGAAGTGACGTTCCGAATCACATCGATAGGATGAAATCCGGCTTCTTGCTGCAGCTCCAGCTCGCGGATGAGGGCGAATCCATACAACTGATAGATGAATCCGGCGTCTTCCCCCACACCCACGAGACCGCCCATCCTGGCAAATTTGCGGACGGCTTTCATCCAAATCTTATAATTCTCTTTCCAGAAAATCTCATCTTCCGTGGACCAGTTCCACTGATACGATCCGTGATTGGCCGGATTTGGAACGAAATATTTCTCAACCGCAGGATGGAGATAATCATCAAACCACGGCTGATTCTGGGCTCGCATGAGATCCCGGTTGGCTTCGTAAATCACGAAAGTTGGACACCAGGCAACGCCTTTCTCAACCAACGTGTGGAGAACCTTGTTCAGTTTTTCGGGATCGGCCTCGCGCCACAAGTGCCCGGCGTATCGGAACCGGTCGCTCTCGTCGCTGTAGTTATAATCGGGTGGGAAGTTTTGGGATCCATGCAAGGCTGCATCAGGCACGCCGTACCAGTGTTCAATGGTGGTGACGCCGCAGGCCGCGTCATCCCATGCGTCGGTCTCCTCCACGCCCACGTGATGGGCAATGCGGAGCCCCAGCTTGTGCGCCTCGTCGCAGATGGCCGCCATGATGTCCCGGTCCAGCCCAAAAATTTTCACACCATCCGCGCCCTGTTTTTTAATCTCGCGGACCCGCTGACGTCCTTCTTCGGGCGTCTGACCACTGGCCGTCATGTAGATGAAGATGCGCGGCGCAGCAATCTGTCCGTCGCGGCTCTTTTGTCGCTGTGCCAGCGCTTTGTCAGCATCGCTGCCCACATCGCGGACTGTCGTGATGCCGCAGGCCAGCCAGAGTTTGAACTCGTATTCGAAGGGACAAGGATTGTCTGCCCGGCCATCCTGCAGATGCGCATGGAGGTTGATGAGTCCGGGAAGAACATACATGCCGGTGCCGTCGATCATATGCACTTCATCAGTGTAGGCGTCTGCGCCGCGACGCGGCCGTCCCACTGAACGAATGGCGTTTCCTTCGACGATGATGTCCGAAGGACCGCTGGGCGGTGTGCCATTCCCGTCGATGATCACGGCATTGCGGATGACCAGCCTGTCGTACCTCTGACCACCTTCAACACCGCGGGTTTGACCAACGACCGACAGGGCAACGGCTAAAAAGATGCACAGGATGAGAATAGTCGCAAAACGAAGGGAGACGCGTCGCATGGCAGGTTCCTCCTGTTGAAAGATCTTTAGAAGGGTGTGTAGAAAGATTGAAACCGCTTAAGACGGGATTGAAAAATAGACGAAATATAGTATACCAGATGCTGGTGAAAAAGTCAAGCAGTATTCAGGTGAATTGAGCGGAAACACGATTCATCCTACGGAGCTTGGATCATTCCGACAAAGATGTTGAAATCGGAGGAACCGTGTTTTATTCCCTAGCTCGAATAAACCGCAAAATTCTTTCTGAAGGACGGGAAGCCGAAACGGTTCGAAAACGAGCAAGTGAACACTCATGTCATCACACACGCAAGCGAGTGATCTTGGTTCTATCGCAACTCAATTGAAAGACAAGCTGTTGTGGCCTTCGAAAAATCACCGCCCGGAACATGGTGAAGCGTTCACGTCCTGTCCCGCGATCTGTGGGACCGGGAAGGAATTGCTGTCTGATCCCGATCTTCAATATTCAGAGAAATACAATCCACAAATCGGGAGAGTTCAATCCCTTCAGGGAACGCGAAGTCATGTTCAGGTGATTTTTCGGCCGCCGCAGTTTTTTGGGCACCTTTTTCTGAAAAAAGGTGCAAGCCAATATCCGAGGAGATCAAGAAATGAGCTTCTTGGATTGCACGTTTTTCCAAATGCTGAACCGAAGCCATTCTATGCTGAACTGGACACGATAACTGAACTTGGATTAAATACCAGATTGATCACAACGCTTCAACGCCTCACCGGCGCCGCGTCACGCCGATCCGCTCGCACAGGTCAGATACGACGCATCGGCTGCACCAGGGGCTGATGGGCTTGCACAGCACCTGACCGAAGGCCACGAGAATGTCGTTGATGGGAATCCACCACTCGGGCGGCAGTTTCTCCCGCAGCGCCATCTCGGTTTCATCGGGATGTTCAGTTTGGACATACCCCAGCCGGTTGGTGATGCGGTGGACGTGGGTGTCCACACAGATGCCGGGTTTGCCGAATCCCAGAGTGAGGACCAGATTGGCCGTCTTGCGTCCCACACCGGGCAGGGCCAGAAGTTGATCCAGATCGTCAGGGACGTTACTGTCGTACTCGCGGATGAGTATACGGCTCACCGCCAGAATGTTCTCGGCCTTGCGTTTGTAAAAACCCACAGGATAGATCAATTCACGAATCTCCGATGCAGCGAGACGGAGCATGGCCTCGGGCGTCTGTGCTCGCGCGAAGAGTTTGCGCGACGCCTCGGTCGTCACCTCGTCTTTGGTTCGCAGGCTCAGGAGCGTGGAGATAAGAACTTGAAACGGATCGCGGGACCGTTCAGCCACAAGTGTGACAATGGGAACTTTCCACTTGGGATACTCGCCCTGAAGAATGGTCAAAACCTGATGAAGGGTGGGAGTATCCATCTCAGTGCGGCCGGTTGAGGACGTCTGGATTCACCAGATTGGGTGGACGTTTGCCCTCCAGCCCGGCGACCAGGTTCTCGGCCGCCATCATGGCCATTTTGGTCCGGGTCTCGATGCTGGCGCTGCCGACATGCGGCAAAAGGACCACGTTTTGCATGGGCAGCAGTGCCGATTCGACCGCCGGTTCGTTTTCGTACACGTCCAGGCCCGCACCCGCGATGGATTGGGTTTCGAGCGCGCGAACCAGCGCTTTTTCATCGACCACCGGACCGCGGCACGTATTGATCAGATAGGCGGCCGGTTTCATCAGATCCAGTTCGTGTGGACCGATCAGATGAGTCGTTTCAGGTAAAAGAGGAACGTGGAGCGTCACAAAATCGGACGTTTTCGAGAGTTCATCCAGTCCGACGCGGCGGGCATTGTGTTGCGACTCCATGATGTCGTTGGCGCGGACATCGGCGTAGAGGATGGTCATGCCGAATCCGACAGCGCGTCGGGCAACAGCCTCGCCGATGCGTCCCGCTCCCACAATACCCAGAGTTTTGCCGTAGACGTCCGTGCCGAGAAGAAGGAGCGGTCCCCAGGCTGTATACTTGCCCGCGCGCATGAATTGATCAGATTCCACAACGCGGCGTGCTACAGCCAGAATCAACGCCCAGGTCAAATCCGCCGTGGTTTCCGTGAGCACGCCAGGCGTGTTTGTGACCATGATGCCCAGCCGTGTGGCCGCGTCCACCTCCACATTGTTGAATCCCACAGCATGATTGGCGAAAACCCGGCATCCGGTTGCCTCACGGAGTATCGTCTCGTCAATGGCGTCGGTAAGCAGGCAAAGTACGCCGTCGCGGCCGCGGACTGCCGACATAAGTTCCTCCCGCGTCATTGGCCGGTCATGGGGATTTATCTCCAGCGTCTTGCAACGCGCTTCGAGGAATTCAATGGCCGGTTTGGAAATCATCCGCGTAACGAGCACGTTACAGTCCATCATGGCTCCTTCATTTAAGTTGGAGGAAGAATCTTCCATTTATCGATCTTTCTGCGTTCTTTTTTCGTGGGTCGCCCCTTCAATTTCGAGCGGATTTTCTTCTCAGATTCACGGATCAGCATCATGAGTTCTTTGTCTTCCTCAGAAAGCGGCTGCTTTTCCTCCTCATGATACAGCTTTCGTGCCTCAGCAGGAGGCAGACCGCGTTGCGCCAAAGCCAGCACCTCGATGTTACGGTAACGCCCGCGATTGTGAAGCGTCATCTTGTCGCCCGTACGGATAAACTTGTGCGGTTTGGCGGCAAGACCATTCACTTTCACCTTGCGCCCTTCACACGCTGCAGCTGCCTGGGTTCGGGTCTTGTAAAACCGGGCCGCCATGAGCCAGCGGTCGAGACGAACAGTATCGAGAGATTCGGGCATAGTGGTCTATAATAGGGAATCTTTGTGAAGAATTCAAGAGAAAGACAGCAAAATAACGTCCAAACATATTGACTTGACAATCAATAACGAATGAACTATATTATGAACCGGAACGCACTATTTTTGGTTCACAGGAGTTCAACATGAAATCGATAACCATTCACGGCTTGGACGATCAGCTTAGCAAAAAAATATCTGAAAAGTCCCAGCGAGAAGGATTAAGCCAAAACAGAACCATAAAAATTCTCCTCCAAAAAGCCCTTGGTTTATCGCCACAAAATGCCGTTGATAACAGCGATGCTTTCTCTGAATTTGTCGGACTCTGGTCCCAGAAAGAGGCGGATGCGTTCGATGCCGCGATCGCAGACTTTGAAGTCATTCAACAAGAGGATTGGGGATGAAAAAAATCCTCCTGGATACAAATGCTTACAGCCATCTTCTCCGGGGTGATCAGACTGTATTCCACACTCTGTCACAATCAGAGACCATCTATTTCTCGATCTTTGTCATGGCCGAGCTACTCACTGGTTTCAAACAGGGAAACAAGGAAATTTCAAATAAGGATTTATTGTTTCGCTTTATCTCAAAGCCAACGGTCCGGGTTCTGGACGCCACCATTGAAACTGCTCAGATATTCAGTCAAATTAAGACAGCGTTATCAGAAGCTGGCACACCCATCCCGATTCACGACATCTGGATTGCTTCACATGCCATGGAAATAGGTGCAGTCCTCGTCACGTACGATGACCATTTTAAGAAAATTTATGGACTTCGCCTCTGGGACAATATCGGACAACCATGAGTTTCCTAATGATGAATCAAAGATGAGTAAACGATCCACCGCCAGAGGCGGTAGCTTTAAGACTCCCGGCGGAGCCGGGGGCTTAAAGTAGGCAGGTATCTGCCGTCC
>CAZDVF010000106.1:0-8270 GCA_964508725.1 uncultured bacterium
TAAGTCTATTAAATACAATTATGACCTTTTAAAATTGTGGTGAACTTGGGTTAAAGTCCAAACACGCGGGATGATGTATCTATTCTGCCCTTCAGATACGTTCCATCGCTTAGCTCAGGATAGGTTCACCGACAAGAAAACAAGCCTGAACAGATCTTTAAAAAGTCCATTATTCGTTTATCATTTTAGAGATATGACCCAAATCAAATCGAAGGAGGATCCTGTGGCAAACGAGCCGCAAGATAAAAAAAATCTTGACGATTTTTCGCGCGAGGAACTGGAACACTTTATCCATGAGAAAGAGAAGATCCGTCAAATCGTTGGACAGATCGGCGGCAAACCCACTTTATTCAGCAAAGTCGTCAACATCGCCATGCTGGTTTTTATTCTCGCCACGCTGATTGCAGCGCCGTTTGTCCCCAAAGAGCTGGAGCTCCCTGCGGTGGAAGTTGGTCTCGTGCTTCTCTCAATCAAGATTTTCATGTTTTTACACAACGAGGCAAAGGTCATCCATTTTCAGTTCTGGATGCTCTCATCCCTCGAATGGCGGATGAACGACATCGCAAAACGGCTCACGCGGATGGACGCGCAATTGAAGCGCGTGGCCGAGGACATAGAGACTTTAGGCGACAGGGACGATGATGACTGAAGCGAACGTCATAGCGCCTTTCCGGAAGGCTTTACTCGATCGGTTTCTCCGTTATGTGCGGATTGACACCCAGTCGCAAGAGGAGCGTGAAGAGACTCATCCCAGCTCTGAAGGACAAAAAGAGCTGGCCGCTTTGCTGGTCCAAGAGCTTTGCGACTTGGGACTCGACGATGCGAAAACGGATGATTTCGGCATTGTGACAGCCACGTTGCAGTCGAACCTGCCGTCCGGTTCTGAGCGTTTTTTTCCTGTCATCGGTCTGCTGGCCCATCTTGACACCTCTCCGGAGGTGCCAGGTTGCAATGTCCACCATTTGATTCACGCCGATTACTC
Source organism: uncultured bacterium (assembly GCA_964508725.1). Taxonomy (GTDB): domain Bacteria; phylum Zhuqueibacterota; class QNDG01; order QNDG01; family DSAB01; genus CAZDVF01. Next base: position 983 of record CAZDVF010000106.1, read on the forward strand.
AGGAGGAGATCTCCCCCTTTCCGAGAGTTCAGGGCAGGTGATCCGGTTTGATGACAATCCCGAACTGGCCCGGTTTGTCGGCGACACGCTCATTACGTCCGACGGCTCCACGCTCCTTGGCGCCGACAACAAGGCAGGTATCGCAGAAATTATGACGATGCTGGATGTTCTTCAAAGCCATCCTGAAATCCGCAGGGGGACGCTCCGCATCGCCTTCACTCCAGACGAAGAGGTGGGAAGAGGAACGGCCCATTTCGACATACCAGCATTTGGCGCTGATGTCGCCTACACTGTGGACGGTGGTTCGATGGGGGAAATCGAGAACGAAACCTTCAACGGCGCTGTAGCTGAATGTGTTATCCGTGGCCGCAATGTGCACCCAGGTTACGCCAGGGGGCGCATGGTCAATGCACTGCGCATCGCCGCCGAATTTATCGCAGCCCTCGGCAAAGAGGTCGGACCTGAACAGGCCGATGAGCGAGAGGGGTATCTTCATCCCTATAATTTGGACGGCGGCGTGGAGCGGGCAGCACTGAAGATCCTCCTCCGCGATTTTGACGCTGATGAAATGGTCAAGAAAGCATTCAGGCTGGGACAGATTCAGCGCCGAATCTTGCAACGTCATCCTGATGCGGTCGTTGAAATGGAGATCCGGGAGCAGTACAGAAACATGAAGGCTAAACTGGATGCTAATCCCCGTGTTGTGGACTGTGCACTCGAGGCTGTTCACCGTACCGGAGTCGAACCTGTTCTCAAGGCGGTGCGCGGTGGGACGGATGGCGCCAGGCTGACGGAGCTTGGCCTGCTTACGCCCAACATCTTCACCGGCGGCATGAATTTTCACAGTCGGCATGAGTGGATCGCCCTGGGAGCCATGGAGAAAGCTGTCGAGACTCTGGTGCATCTGATCCAGATCTGGGTCGAGGAAGGGGCGCGCTTGAAAAGTGCGGAGGATTGAGAGACCGTTCCTTCTGCCTGTAGGAAATCATTGCCTGGATGATGAGGAAAAAAGTGCCGCCATCCATAATCGCCTCCAAAGCTATCCATAATCATTGATCATTCTAATTTCTTCAAATACAGATAGTTAGTAGTTCTGATTATGCCAGAAAACAGTTTGGCAAACGGTTTGCTTATGCTTAGAACCAGAAAACAAGTCATCTCAATTCCTTTCCTCTTCCCCCGTAAGCCGTTGTTCGCAAGACAGCGGCTTATTTTTTTGTCTTCTGCATCCATCGCTTGATTTTATGGGCAGATTAGTTGTACTTTGAACAGGAGACTTCATCTGGGACTATTGCAACGAACGGCCGATCTGATGCAGCCTGGCGAAACCACGATCAACCAATTCCAATCCAGTCTCTTGGCGTGGTACGCCGCGCATCGTCGTGATCTGCCTTGGCGCAAGACACGCGATCCCTACGCGATTTGGGTTTCGGAAGTGATGCTTCAGCAAACGCAGGCGGATGTGGTGACATCCTATTATCTCCGGTTCATCCGGCGGTTTCCAACTGTCAACGAGTTGGCCGAAGCCGAACCCGGTGAAGTCATGAAGATGTGGGAGGGTCTGGGGTATTACGGCCGGGCCCGTCATCTCCACAATGCGGCCAAAGAAGTGGCAAACCGGTTTGGGGGACACGTGCCCTGCGATGCAACTCTTTTCCGGTCGCTGCCGGGTGTTGGGGCGTATACGGCAGGCGCTGTGTTGAGCATTGCTTGCGGTCTGCCTGTGCCGGCAGTGGACGGGAATGTGATGCGCGTTTTATCCCGTGTTTTTCACGTAACAGAAAATGTACAGCAGGTCAGGACGAAGAAGCATCTGACAGACTTGGCCGAATCACTCTTGCCGCTGGAGCAGCCGGGTGATTTCAATCAGGCCCTCATGGAACTCGGCGCTCTGGTTTGCATTCCCAGGAATCCCTTGTGTCAAGATTGTCCGTTGACCGTTTTGTGTGAGGCAAAAAAACTGGGAATCCAGAATGCCCTGCCGGTCAGGTCACCTCGCAAGCCTGTGCCCCATTATGATGTCACAGCCGGTGTGATCTGGCGGGACGACACCTTTCTCATCACGCTTCGTCCTCCCAGGGGACTTCTGGGCGGATTGTGGGAATTTCCCGGCGGAAAGTGTGAGCCTGATGAAGATTTGACACATTGTATTGTCCGCGAGATTCAGGAGGAACTGGCCATCCAGGTCGCTGTGAATTCCGCCATCATCTCGGTGGACCACGCCTACACCCATTTTAAAATTACGCTGCACGCGTTTCACTGCCGGTTTCTTGGAGGGAATATTCGACCGATTGCGTGTGATGATTACCGTTGGATCACGGCGTCAGAACTGGATGCATTTGCTTTCCCTTCGGCTGATCGAAAAATCATTGACCATCTGAAGCAAAACGGAGGATTTCAATGAAAACACTGCACTACACAGAGATGGATCCCATGCCCGTTACAGTAGACAATGTCGAGGGTGTGACCATCCGCTGGTTGATCGCCCAAAAAGACGGCGCACCTAATTTTGCCATGCGACTTTTTGAGGTGGCCCCAGGCGGGGGAACACCGCTGCACACCCATGATTGGGAGCACGAAGTCTTTATCCTGAAAGGTCAAGGCGTGGTTTGGAAAGCGGGGGAGGAGGTTCCCGTCACCGAGGGTACAGCCATCTACGTCGAACCGAAAGAGGAACACTGTTTCAAGAATAACGGTGACAGTGTTTTCCAGTTTCTCTGCATGGTTCCGGTCTCGGCCCAGGGTTAACAGAATTAATGTAGAAACGGGCCATCCCTGAGGTTCTGCCGTGTTACCTAGACGGCTGGTGTCCCAGGGATGGCCCGTTAAGGGCGCACTTTTTAATCGATTATTTCATCATTGCGACCTGAAATGTCCCGTTGGTCTGCACGATTTTTCCTCGGGCCATCCCCTGGTCCAAAATCCGTTTATACATTATCTGAAAGCGCTCGATGTCGTTTTGTCCCTTTTGAAGCGTGTTGAGACTGCCATCAGCGCCATCATCGACCCAGACAGCGTTCTCTTCTGCTGTTTCCTTTTTCTCCACAGAAAACTGGTTGTAGATTTCACCAACAGCCAGGATATACGTTTTGAGTGTGTAGTTGTGGAGGATGTCCGATGTTGTGTAAGATCGGGTGAAGTTGCGGCCCTTGACCTTTCCCTTTGTCTGACCCATCGCGATGCCCATACTGTAGATTTGGTTGGCCTCTTCAATCGTGATTTCACCTGTCAGAATCTGGTCTAGCACACCGTCTTGCTCTTTATCGATGGCGCGCATCACCATCTGGTTGCCGACACGCTGTGTGAGGTAATTGTATCCTTCGCTGGTTTTGGGTGTCATGCTTTCGATCTGGTAGGTCTTGCCTTCGTAGTAGAAGGTGTATCCGCCGATTTCAAGTTTCTTGTATTGTGTTGTGGCGCATCCGATAAGAAGAATGGCGCACGCTGCGGTTGTGAAGATGATTTTTGTCCTCATGATTTGGCCTCCTTATTCTAAGGATGATCTGGAATCCGGCTCCCATCCGCTTATGTGCATGTGGAAGGGAGCGTCTCTGTACGACTTGTGTTGGTTTCCGATTTACCTCCTTGTACAGATTACAGGTGGAGCAGATTCCTTTTTGGCCAAAAAGTCATCGACTTGAGTGATTCGCTTCTTGATTAAAAACAAGTTCGTGCAAATCATTCCTCTTTAACATATCCGGATACGCTTCGATGATGAATCGTGTTAATGTGCGTACGAAACGATCCTTGTTTAAACGGGTATATGGTTCAGCGTTGCTGGAATCTTTGACGCGCATCAGATCTTGCTCGATGAATTGCGTTAAGAGCCGCCTGGCCTTTGGAGCCCAGGATGATTCGGGATAGCGGGTAAGAAAGTCGTGAAAAACAAGGTAGTGCAAAGGCCATTCGTTCCAGAGTTCATTCCAGGCGGTGTAGACGTCTGTTTGAACAATTTGCTGAATATATCGGTTGTAATTGAGGGGTATGTTGGCGTTCAGGTAGGCCGACAGGTCTTCATGCGTTTTAAGCATGTCGTGTAATATCGCGCTGATATGCGTATGTGGAGCGTGCCTGGCCTGTTCTGTCAATTGTTCGATTCGTTTGATATATTGCTCAGGTAAGAACCGATTGTCTATCAGTTTGTAATTCATGGTCCGTGAAACCCAGACATCTACCGGCTTTCCTTCTTTCTGAGCCGGATGAAATGTCAGCTTGCTGGCGAATTCGGCAGCAGCGTTGTCCAGAATTCCGGAACCGGATGACTCGATGATCCTGGCCTCCTTGACCCGTCCATCTTTCCCTACCAGAAGAGTCATTTCGACACTGCCCTCCAGACCCTCTTCCATTGCCTCACGGGGGTATTGCGGTTCCATTGCGACTTTGGGAGACGGCAGTGTATATCTGACCGGTTTGAAAGGGCTGGTTGTTTGTTCCAATGCATTCAGTGTGTTTGCTCGGAATAAAACAACGATGTTGCCGGGCAAAATTTGGAAATCGAGATCAGCATTGGCGATGACCTGACTTAAGACATAATCAAACGGTTGACCAGCATAATGGCAGGTGATCACCGCACTGTCCACCAGTCCATCATTATAAACAAACTGGGCATTCGATTGCCTGGCTATGTTATGAAGGACCTGGCGTAGGGGCTTGTTCTGAAAGTCAATAGTCACGGTTTGCAAACTGTCGCATGTCTGTGCAGGGAGGATATGGGAATAAATTAAGATGAGGAGGATGGGGAGGACTTTTTTGAGTAATGAAATCATGTCGCCCCCCCGATAGGGCTGGATCCGACAAGGTAGTGGTTGCCTTCTTGTTGAAATGAGGTTCCAAGAGTGAGACAGATGGATTGCAGTACGGTCTCAATGGGGACGTGATCGAAGGAGGCCGTAATTGTAATGCTTGAAATCGCACTGTCAACAAGGTGGATGTCGATTCCATAATAGCGTTGCAATTCATCAAGGATGTCACTGACGGATGTTTTTTCGAAGATCAGTTTGCCTTGACGCCAGCCAAGCAGAAAGTCGGAATCCACGGTTCTCGGTTCTGTCGGAGCAAGTGTTCCGGCGACCTCGCTTAGCTGGTCTTTCGTCAAAATAACCTCGTTTTGATTTCCTGTTGAGGGACTGACTTTGACCCTGCCTTCCTGGACGATGACGCACGTTTTTTCACCGCGTGTGCGGACGTTGAATCGGGTGCCCATGACCGTGGTGCGTGCGTTTTCCGTTAAAACAATGAATGGACGACTGTTGCTGACCACATCAAAGAAAGCTTCGCCAGACAATTTGATTTCGCGTATACCGCTGTTAAAATGCTTGGCGTACAGAATACGACTGTCGGCGTTCAGATGGACCTGGGATCCGTCGGGCAGGGTGGCTTCAAGGCGCTGCGTGTCGCGTGTGACCACTTCAATAAATGGCGCATTGTCGATAACCTGACGATAAATGGTCAAGCTGCCGGCGATGAGCAGCAGCGCACCCAAGGCATAGGCAACAGGACGCAGGCCTGGGCTGCTGAAGGTGCGAATCCATTCTGAAAGACGGGAACTTGATTCCTTGGCTTTTCTTTTTTGTTCCAGGGAATTGGTTGTCAGATTGAGCGATGACTCAATGTGAGCCCAGCCATCTTCCGGATCTTCGATAAATGGGACATCAACCGGTTGAGACAGTTCCCACGCCGAAGAGATGCGCTCGAAATACTGTCTGTTTTCCGGAGCGCTTTCCAGCCACTGCTCAAGATGCTTTTTTTCTTCGGCTGAAATGTCGTCGGCGACAGCCCGGGTGCAGAGTGTTTTATACTTTGTGTTCTTCATTCTGTTTGTTTCCTTTCAACAACTACTACGGATCATCGGCACCTTACCCTACACCGATATTGTATTAATTGTGATCTGTTTGGTCATTCCGTTTTATGTTATTTCAAAGCCTGTTGCAACAATTTTAATGCCTTGCTCATACGGCTTTCCACGGTCTTCACTGAAATGTTGCAGACTTCGGCGATTTCAACATATTTCAATCCTTCGTATCGGCTGAGCATAAAGACTGTTCTTGCCTTTTCTGGCAAATTGGCGACAGCCATGTCGATGGATGTTTGAAGCTCTATCAGATCATCCTGTGATCTGGGCTGCTTCATCCAGACGTCTGAGCTGTACTTCCTCTCTGTGGTTCGTTTTCGGACGTGGTCAATGACCAGATTATTGGCGATCCGGTAAAGGTAAGCCTTGATGGATTTCGACGGATTCAATCTGTCCCGTTTTATCCAGAGACGGGTAAAGACATCCTGAAGCAGATCCCTGGTCAAATCGACGGAGTGGGTTCGCTGATAGAGAAAATGCGCGATGATTCTGTGGTAGCGTTCGTACAGAACCTTGAACGCTTGGGCGTCTGAATCACGGATAGCCTGTGAAAGTTCCCGGTCCGAGGCATTATTCATCGTTTCCTCCGCATCGCCAGGACGATCTCGACTGCAACAACTGCACCGATCCATACCGGGATCAGGTGAAGAAACGTCTCGGGCCAGGCAATGCCATATCTGACCTGTTTCCACGTAAAGGGAAAGAGCCACCAGTTACCGCCGTTGACCTGTTTCTGAAATCCGTCCAACACAAGATGGATGCCTGCGCCGGCGCTCAGATGGATGAAAGCCTGCTTCCGCAGCGCTGGTTCGAAGAACAGCGCCAACAGGGCTGTCGTCGCAAGCAGTCCGACAGGCGTGTGAAACGGAGCAGTCCAGTCCTTGGTCACAGGAAAGAGGATGTACCACGGCCGGGTCAGGAGATCCGGCAGAAGGACGCCCAGGTAGAATAAAATCCACAGAGGTACGGTTCGCTCGCTCTTTTGTTGACGATTAAAAGGGCGCCGGATGAGATGGCTCAGTGTGATGTGGGTGACCAGATCAGGCATGACGCCTCGCTTCCACCTGCAAGTTTTGCGGATTAAAGCGAAAGGTTCGTGCCAGAAGAATTCCAACCACCAGAACCGGAATGATCGACACCCAGATTTTTTCCCGCCGGTTGCGGGCCACTTGAAATGCCACAGCCTCCAAGGTTCCGTTTTTGTGAAAGATGGCCTGCATGTCGACGTATTCGCCTTCCTTCAGGTTGTCAAAATGTCCTGTTACCTGGATGGACGGCGTCTGGCGCTGAATCAGTAGAAATCCCTCAGGCGTGATGGGTCCGATCCTCGGTTCATTGAAATGGGTGACAAGGATTCCGTCACAGGCTTCAGGATCTTTAAGACACGTTTTAACGCCGATCCACGGGTGGTGCAGAACCGAGTAGAGCGAGAGACTG
>CAZDVF010000107.1:0-8247 GCA_964508725.1 uncultured bacterium
CATGTCATATTTGTAACGCTCGTTATTAGGAATATCAACTAATACACGTTTACTGACAGTAATGACCGTCACATTACACAATTTTATTAATTTTTTTTGGGAACCGTTTCCACTTTTTATGCGTAAAAAGATACTTCTCCTGTTTTCCGGAGAAGTCCTGCCATTCAAGATGTTTCTTTGACGGTTCCATTTTGTAAGGTGTTGGATCAACAATCGAGGGCTCTTGTATGATTGAACTTCAGAATGTGTACAAAACGTACGGAACCACACAGGCTCTTGCGGATGTGAGCTTTTCCATCCAAAAGGGAGAGATCATCGGTTTTGTGGGTCCCAACGGCGCGGGGAAATCCACAACCATGAAGATCATCACCACGTATACGGCGCCGACATCGGGAACAGTCAGCGTCGGTGGATTCGATGTGATGGATTCCCCGCTCGATGTGCGGAGACTCATCGGGTACCTGCCGGAAACCGTGCCGCTCTACTCCGACATGCTGGTCTCGGAGTATCTGGTTTTCATCGGCGAGGCCCGGCATCTCAACGGCACGTTTAAAAAGCGGTACGACTGGGTTGTCGAAGCCTGCGGTCTCGCGTCTGTTCTTCAACGAAAGATCAGTGTCCTATCCAAAGGTTACAAGCAGCGGACCTGTCTGGCCCAGGCCCTGATCCACGATCCGGAAGTCCTCATCCTCGACGAGCCCACATCGGGCCTTGATCCTCTGCAGATTATCGGCATTCGCAACCTCATCAAGGAACTGGCCAAAGAGAAAACCATTGTGCTCAGCACGCACATTCTCCCAGAGGTCGCTACGGTGGCCGACCGGATTCTGGTGGTTAACAATGGCCGCCTCGTGGCAGACGGCGCTTTTGACACATTGATCAAGCAAGTCACGAATCGCGGATCGGTCTACATTGCGGTCAAGGCGTCCAAGCAAGATGTCAAGAAAACACTGGAAGCCATGCCGGATCTGGAGGAGCTCAGTTTCGACGAGACCAGCCCCCGCGGCGTGACAGGATGTCACATCTATTATTCACCGAAAAAGGATATCGTTGTGGCTCTGAATGCTGTCATCCGGGAAAACGGTTGGGACATCGTGGAGTTCCAGCGCGAGAAACTATCCCTTGAAGAATCGTTCATCCGCCTGACCAAGCCGGATGAATCCGAGAAGACCGAATCCGTTCCCGCCTCCGACACCAAAAAGAAAGGGGGTGCGGCGTGAGAGACATTGGCATTATCTTCCGGCGTGAGTTGCGCATGTATTTCTACTCGCCGATCGCGTATGTGTTCAGCGTGATTTTTATCCTTCTCAACACCAGTCTCTACATGTTCCATTTCTTTTTTCTGGGGAATGCCGACATGCGGGCCTTCTTTTCATCCCTGCCGCTGGTGCTGGGGCTCATCTTCATTCCGGCCATTTCCATGCGGCTCTGGTCCGAAGAGAACAAACTGGGAACCATTGAACTTTTGCTGACACTTCCGATGAAGACGGAACATATTGTTCTGGGCAAGTATCTGGCCAGCCTGGTTTTCTACCTGGTCGCACTTGCAGGAACGCTGACCATTCCCATCCTTTTAATCATCCTTGGTAATCCCGATTTCGGACCCATTGTGGGCGGATATTTCGGCGCCGTCCTTCTCGGTGGATTCTTTTTAGCCGTGGGGATTTTTATCTCCGCGTTCTTCATGGATCAGATCGTCTCTCTCATTATCACCAGTCTGGTCTGCGGATTCCTCGTGCTCATCGGCTGGCAGTATGTACCCATGGTCATTGATGGCTGGATTCCGGGTTTGGGTGAGTTTCTTTTCAGTTATGTCGGCGTCACCCGCCATTTCAACGACATCGAACGGGGCGTCATCGATATCAGAAGTATCATCTATTTCCTGTCCTTTACGGCACTGTTTCTCTATCTGAACGCCAAAGCATTGGAAAGGAGGAAATACTGAGATGATGACCCTGAAGAAAACATACATGACGACATTCATTGCAGGCGGATTGCTGCTTGCAGGCATTGTTATCACCGTCAATGCGATTTTTGACAACATCCGTATCGGCCGCTTCGATCTGACAGCCGACCGCCTTTACAAACTCTCCCCGTCTGTACAGAAGATCCTTACCGATCTGGAAGCGCCCATCGATATCACCTACTATGTCTCCTCCTCCGAAAAAATGCCGACCCAGTGGAAGAACCTGGAGCGTGATGTCATCGACAAACTGAACGAGTTGAAGATGGCGTCAAAAGGCCGTCTGGACTTCACGGTGTTCGATCCGTCAGCAGAAGAGGAGAAAGAGGCGTTTGAAGCATCCCAGGCTGAGGAGGAGCCGGACGTCCTGCAAAACAAACCCAGGATTACACGAAAGCGAATCGCCGAGCGTCTCTACGAAAAAGGCGTGATTCCCTTTGGCGTGCAATCCACATCGCAGGATGAATTTGCAGTCAAGCGCGTCTACTCGTCACTGGTCCTGTCATATCTCGACCGCAAAGAAGAGGTGATTGAGGAAGTCCGGCCCGAAACATTCGGCACGCTGGAATACGATGTCATGTCGCGGATCTACAAACTGATCTCGAACCGACGCCCAAAAATCGGCTTTTATCCTTCCCAGCCGGAGGTGCCCCCACAATATCGCCAGTATCAGCAGGGACCGCCGCCGGATATGTACGCGTACGCGGTCCAGCTCCTGAAAGAGGAGGGGTACGACGTCAAGCGGACGAACATCAAAGAAGACGATCCTGTCCCCGACGACATCCAAACCATGCTTTTAATGGTTGATCAGCCCCTTTCACAACGGCAGCTTTACGAGATTGACAAACTTGTCCATAACGGTGTGCGCATCGTTCTGTGCGCGCAGCAGAACAATTACCAGATTTCACCATCCCGCGAGCCCGGTCAGTTCGATCTGCGGAGCATGCCGGCCCAGCTCAATATCAACCAGTTGACCGAAAACTGGGGATTTGCATTTGATGATCAGATGTTCATGGACCGCAACAGCGCCTACATCCAGGTGCCTGTGTACCAAACCCAGCGAATGGGTCTCTTTCAGATGCGGCAGCAAAGGCTGGAGCCGGTGACCAAACCGGTGATCATCAAGGTGGATGCGGAACAGATTAATAATCGCCTCTCCATTGCCAATGGCGTAACCACACTGTTTTACATGTACGGCGGCCGCCTCATGGTACACGATAATGTTATGAAAGAGAGTGGACTCACATCACAGATCTTGTTCACGTCGAGCGATCACAGCTGGACTCGCGTGGGTTACGGTTACGGACCGGTTGATGTGTCACCGCCCGTACCTGCTGATGTCCTGAAGCGGCAACCGTTGGGTGTCTTGATTGAAGGGACCTTTCCATCTCTCTCGGTAGATAAGCCGCCGCCGTCGTGGGAAGCCACACCCGGAGTCATTGATACGCATTCCGACACGACGAACATGACTCCGGAAATCACGGGTCCTGCAACTGCAACCAAGATTATCGCGATCGGATCGAGCAACATCTTCAAGAGCGATGTCTTGCAATCCGTGATCGGCCACAAGGCTCTGCTCATGAACGCTGTAGACGCTCTCACGTTGGGCGATGAACTGATCAATATCCGCTCGAAGAATATCACAGCGAGGCAGATCAAAAATATCAGCACTGTCGGCAAGGCTGTTGCAAAAGGGTTTGTCGTTTGGTTTTTACCTGTCGTGTTTGTGGCTGTCGGTATCATGTTGAATCTCCGACGCAGAGTGCGCTGAAACAGAACCATTCAATCCGAAGAGAGGATTTGGCGTATGAATGAAAAGCAATTGAAAATCTTCGCCGGTGTATTTGTCTTTCTCCTTGTTGTGTATTTTATTTCCAAACCCCGGCAATCGAGTGTCAATCTCGATGATTTTGTTCAGAATATCGTGATCGGCGTGGGAGAAGATGATGTGAAATCCATCGAGGTCTACAAAGAGACCGCCGCCGAAGAACCGGCGCGCATGGCGTTCGTGAAAGCTGAAGACAGGTGGCGCATTCCCACACATTATAACGCGATTGTCCAGAAGAGCAAGATGGACAAGTTGATCAGGGATCTTCTGGAGATGACAGGCAATGTCCGCTCGTCTGATCCCAAACATTTTGATTCGTATCAGATTTCAGACATTCAGGGCATCCATCTGCTGCTCAAGGACGAAGGCGGCAATACGCTGGCCAATCTCATTATCGGTAAACGCGCTGAGGATTACAACGCGGGTTTCGTCCGCTTTGCCGACAAAGAGAAGGTCTATTCTGTGGATAAAAACATCCTGTCGCCTCTGGGTGTATATGGCGAGGTCGATACGCTGACGCAATTCAATGTCTCGTTTTTTATCGACTTGCAGGCTGTCAATCAAGACAGGGAAAAGCTGGAAACAATCGGCCTTGTTGCAAACGGGAAAGAGATCATCATTCAGAAAAAGGACAAGGAAGAGGAGTACGTGACTGCAGACTCGAGCAAGGCCAAACGCATTGTCACAGTCTGGAATTGGGTCAAAAAGAATGGACAGGAAGTGCAACTCGACAACAAGACAGTGGACAACTTCTTCCGGGATGTGGCTAAAATCCGCACTGAGGAGGTCGTCGACAAGTTGGGTAACAACCTGACCGACATCAATAAAAGCGGACAATACGGACTGTCGCGTCCCACGCATTACATCGTATTCAAGTCACCAGATACTGCGCAGGAAAATGTCCTCTTTGGCAGGCAATATGATAAAGATCAAGGTTTTTACATGCTGGTTCAGTATGATGGATTGGTCTACAAAGTATCCAAAACCACTTATGAAAACATATTTAAATGGGTGGATGAGCTTCCACAGAAAGCTGCAGAATAAATACAAAATGTTCCAGATCTTTTTGGTGTGATATTTGCAAAAGTCCTGTTCTTGCCGGTAGAACAGGACTTTTCTATCGTTTGCCAAAGCATGACTGATCTCAAGAGTCTTCCACGTTCGAAATCAGGATATATCCAGATGATAAGCGAAAATGGTTTTACAGAAATGGAACAGGAACCACAGCCAAAATCCCCGAAAATTCTTGCTATTGGCGGAGGGAAAGGGGGCATCGGGAAAACAGTTTTAACAGCGTCGCTGGGAGTCGGCCTGGCCATGCTGAAGAAGCGTGTTGTGTTGGTGGATGTTGATTTGGGCGGTGCGGATCTTCATCTGGTTCTGGGTATCGAAAAACCATCCAAGACCTACTACAATTTCATGATCCGTCAAAAAGAGACACTGGAGGATGTGTTGCTCCCGCATCCTGAGTTTGAGAATTTGCAGTTTATCAGCGGAGCCAATGGGTCGTTCGGCATCGCCAATATGCCGGCCGCTCGCAAGCAGCGGTTCATCCGTCATATCCTGAAAATCAATGCGGATTTTATTATTCTCGATCTGGGCGCCGGGACAAGCTACAACATGCTAGATTTTTTCCTGGTAGCGGAGCAGGGCATTGTGGTGGTGACGCCGGATCCCCTCAGCCTGCTCGACAGTTATAACTTTGTCAAGTCATGCCTTTTCAGACGCATCGCCCAGATCATCCGCGGGCACAAGGGCGCACAGGAACTCATCCGGGATGTGGCCCGGTCAGAGACACATCGCAAAGAATCGACGGTTCACGATCTGGTCCGGGATATGAAAGAGTTTGATACAGAATTGGGAGCGAAGATCGAAAGCTTTCTCGAAAGTTTCCATCCCCTGTTTTTGGTCAATATGCTGAAACATGCCAGAGATAAAAGCCAGATTCAATCAGTTCAGGCTGCAGTCAAGCAGCTTCTCAATATTGAGATGGACGATCTGGGCGCCATCGCGTACGACGAGACAGTCGGACGTTCAATCCGTGAGAAACGGCCTTTTATCAGTCTTGATCCCAAGAGCCAGGCGTCCCGAGATCTGGCGAAAATCATCATCACCCAGCTTCTCCATGTGCGGCGTTTTCAAGCGATCAAGGATAAACGGACTCTACGTCGTACTTTGAAGGATACGCCGGAGATTTCCCGGGATGGTGTGATTTGTTCGGTTCGGTGTCCCTACTGGGAAGATTGTGAGTTCAAACAAGGTGGGCATCCCTGCGAGCTGTCGCACGCCACCGGGATTTACGGTGCGCGTGGAGAGATGTCGTGATGGGCGTTCTGAATCAATAATAAACCACTGTGAACACTGCGATCTTCAGAAGTCATCCAGTTTATTACAACATGCCTTTTTGTCAGTCAAACCACATCCCTTCTCAGTCAATGAGAAGCAATACGGTCTCTGTACGCAGCGACGGCAGTGTATCATCGACCTTTCAAGAAATTATGAATCGCTGCAGCGACCTGTGGTGTCTGCAAGTACCCATACGATTTATGCGGGTTTGATTCTCCCTGCCATACGTATTGGTTGACCACTTGCTGATCCACAGGTTTAACGCCCCTTGTATTCGCTTTGAAGTCGTCCGCCAGATTGTAGTTGAACGCGATTTTATCCGCCAGATCTGAAACGTTCACCCATTTTTTTTCGATGGATTCCGGCGTTTGGAGAGTGGCTCTGCCGCTGGAAAGTCCGAGATCCGCAATGATTTTCCTTGAGATGACAGGGATGCCCAACGGCGATCCCATGGTGATGAATGTGTCGATCGTCACGTCATCCGCAAGCCGGATGAGGGTGTCGTAGGCGATGATGGATCCCATGGAGTGGGCTACCAGGCAAATCCTTTTCCGCCGGTGCTTTCTGAGGAGCCGTTCCAGTTGTTGGCGAATGGCTTCACCCGCAGGACGCTGCACGCCGTCAGGATCGGGGATGAGACGCTGGTAGTAGGCGTCCAGGTCTTCGAAGTACCTCCGGATGATAATGTCTGTGAGTCCTGAAAATCGGATGACGGCGTTCTCATCCAGCAGCAGTTTGTCGAATTGTTTTTCGAGCACGTCCAGGATTTTTTTACGCAGAGGATTGATCTGCTGTTTGTCAGCCTGTCCGACTTTGCTGTAAGGCGCGTTGATACAGCGGGGATGCTGCAGGTCGTGCTGTCTGGGGTCTAGCGGTTCAGGGTGCAGGATATGCGCCCAGTATGCCATGTCGAACCGGAAGAACCAGTGCGGCGTTCCGATTATATCAAGGCCATCTCGAATGGACTGTTTCCACCAAACCTTCAGCAGCCGCTTCGGCGGTTTGTTCCGCAGTCCATGCACGCCAATAATAATCTTTCGAAACACGGCAGACGGAGCTCCTTTTAAATGTGTCCGCTTTGATGGATCTTCAAACCACTGGCTCTGCCAGTGGTTTGAAGATCCTAAACTGGTCAGCACTGACGTGCCTACTTTGAATCCACCGCTACGCGGTGAATTCAAAGCCACCCGTTTTGCGGGTGGTCGTTTACTGTTTGGCGTGCGGATTGCCTGCTGAATCCGCACAATTTGGATGAAGAGGCGGGTAATTTCGGCGTTTTTCATCGATCAATCCTGAACCGATGTTTATGGAGAGGCCGAATCAGCCGGCGGCCTGTTGAACCAGGCTTTGAGTAGCGGTTCTTCCAATGTACTGCGGTACAGATTGGTCTGAGCCGCAAAATAGAGGAGCCGAACACCGATGCGTCCAAGGGCATGAAACTGCTGCCAGAGGAAGAGGATCAGGATCCCCAGTCCGGTTGATGCTGTGATGAGGCTGCCAATAGCGTGGTACAGGCTGAACAGAATCAGTCCCGCCAGTGTGATCAGAGTGTAGAGTCCGACAGTTTGTCCCTTATGCCTGAACACGAAATCCCATGCGGATAAAGCTGCGCGTACCATCTTGCGCTGATCCGCCAGTACCGTGGCGATGCGGGCGTAATCGAAGGCCATGCCGATAAGGAGAAAAAGAAGTAGAAGAAAGATCCACCCGACGATCTTCAAGATCAGAATGGCCGGCTCACTGTCTCCGGCAATCATTTTAAACAGTGCAGATAGTCCCATATGGATGAGAAGGGCGGCTCCGAAACAGACAAGCGAGAGTAGAAAGAGTCGCAAGAAGCGGCCGAAATAGGCGCCGGCGCTGCCGAAGAAACGGCCAACTTTAAAGTCGCCATCTTCAGAGGTAAAGATACCTAATATTCCCCCGTTCAAGAAAATCGTGAGCACAAGATAGACCAGCGCCCCCAGTAGAATGAGGCTTTGCTCTAAACTGACAGCGTGAATTCGCTGCGCGAGAAATTCGAAAATCAGATTGGCTCCGTAGCCCTGCACCATTGATTCACCGGCAAGACTGTGACCCAGCATGGCGTCCCACTGACCTCGCAGCGGCA
>CAZDVF010000108.1:0-8188 GCA_964508725.1 uncultured bacterium
TCACAATTACTGAAGGCATCTTTATTTTCGGCTTTGTTTGGTTAACCTACTTGGTGCCAAATATTTTTCTGGTTCACCCTAACGAATTGGGTCTTTTTCTAAGCAATAATTTCTTTCTGGTTTCAACCATGATTATCGCAATGGTTGGATCACAATACACCTTGCGGCACACCAGAAACCAGTGGCTGTCTCATCGACGGCTGCGATCTGCGCACAAGAAGATCAAGAACCATGCGAATGAACTTGAGAAAAAAGTTCAGGAACGCACCCAGCGACTTCTGCAATCAGAGCGTCTGGCCGTGGTCGGTCAACTGGCCGGGGGCATCGCTCACGACTTCAACAACATCCTCACAGCGATTCTCGGCATTAGTGAACTTTTGCTGACATCGCTTCCAGAAGAGGACGCATCACGGGAAGACATTGAGAGCATTTCAAGAATGGGCCGCCGCGCCGCAGACCTGGTCAAACAGTTACTGGCGTTCAGCCGCCGCCAGATTCTGGTTCCGAAAATCCTTCAGCTCAACGATACCATCGGCAACGTGAAAAAAATACTCTCCCGGATCATTGGAGAAAACATTGAACTCATCGTGCATACCAATCCGGATCTTGGTACCATTAAAGTCGATCCTGTTCAAGTTGAACAGATCATCCTCAACCTGGCGGTGAATGCACGAGACGCCATGCCAGACGGCGGGAAGCTTATCATCGAAACCAATCAAATCACCCTCGACAAAGCGTACTGCAAAATCCGTCAGATCCCGTTGAATCCCGGTGATTACGCCATGCTCAGTGTCAGCGATACAGGGAAAGGGATGAGAGATGAAGTCATATCTAAAATCTTTGAACCGTTCTTCACCACAAAGGAAAAGGGCCGCGGAACAGGATTGGGTCTCTCGTCTGTCTATGGCATTGTCAAACAGAGTCGAGGCGACATCGTTGTCTACAGCGAAGAAGAGAAAGGCACAACATTTAAAGTCTATCTTCCCATCGTTCACGATAAGAAAAACGAATCTTCAAACGACGAGCTCAAACCTGCTGTTCTTCCACGGGGCAAAGAAACGATCTTGCTGGTGGAAGATGAAGACGAGGTCCGTACCCTGACAGCACGAATGTTGGAAAAGCAAGGCTATAACGTGATGCAAGCCCGAGAGGGATACGAAGCCATCGCTTTATCTGAACAATACGCCGGATTCATTCACCTGCTGATGACAGACGTCATTATGCCCAACATGAACGGCCGGGTCTTGGCTGAACAATTGACCACGCAGCGCCAGGACATGAAAGTGCTCTACCTGTCAGGGTACACTGAAAATATGATGATGCATCAAGGTATATTGGATCTGACTTCTACATTCTTGCAAAAGCCCTATACACTTGAAACCCTCAGCTATAAAATTAGAACACTCTTCGAAAATAACGTTTCCGCCTGATAACAGGCTGTCCAGTTTTCGGCCGAGGCTGGTCGATCTGTATACATTTACAAAAAAACCATAAAACCTGCTTGAGATTTGACGCATCGACAAGACCTGATTTATCAATCTGTTAGAACGCTTCAATGAACTACGATATTGCTTGGTATATTATTTGCGTGTCACAATTGTTGCATTTTCGTCATTTTAGTGACACTTTTCGCAAATTGCTTTAGGGGATAAAATGACCAAAGAGATCCAGCGGGAATTTAACCGCTTTGCGGATTTCCTCGCTCAGGCCGACGACACGGATTTAGATGGATACAGGGACAGGCTCTATCAGAGGATTGACAATCTGATCCACCTCATTGATCATGAGCCGGACAAAGAGGATCTCAAGCAGTCCTTCTACCACCTCTTCGATTCATTTGATCAAAGTCTCATCCATCAGCGGGCGCGTGAAAAACCGTTGGGATATGCCGGCGACTATCTGCTCATCGACTGGATTTACACGCAAAAGACAGCCCAGGCAGGTCTGGGACAGATTTACGACCGCCTCTTTCACAGCTATGAGGCAGCCCAGTCTGTTCGGAATCGGAAACAATTCTTCATTCGAAAATGTTTGGACATGTCACACAAAAAGAAATCACGCATCGATATTCTGAATGTCGGGTGTGGTCCCTGTCGAGACGTCCTTGACACATTCGAAGCATCAAGCAACGGCCGCAATCTCCATTTTCATTGTGTTGATCACGAACCCGAAGCGATCTCATACGCACAACACATCCTGGCACATTCAGAGGCGCAAAACAATATCACCTTCGAATGCGCCAACTGTTTCAAGATTAAGACCGAGAAACAGTTTGACCTCATTTGGTCTGCAGGTTTGTTTGACTACCTGGAGGACCGTCTGGCAATTCTGCTTCTGAAGCGTCTGTGGAAAAAACTGAAACCAGGCGGACAGATTATCTTCGGGAACTTCAGCCCAAAAAATCCGACCCGCAAGGGCATGGAACTGGGATGCCATTGGGTCCTGATCCATCGGACCGCAGAGGAACTGGTACAAATCTGCAGGAAAGCGGAGATTCCATTCTCAGAACTGGATATCGAAAGCGAAGAGTTGGGCATCAACCTGTTCTGTATTGTCACAAAATAGCAAACACATCCAAACGGAAAAAGACGGGGCATCCATGGGGATGTCCCATCTTTTGTTTCAGATACTTATGTGAATGACAATCCCAACCTGCTAGTGGGACCATCCGGCTACAATGCTGACCTATTCGATTAAAACAGCTGTCCCCGCAGCCGTCACCATGAGCATCCCTTCTCGAACCACCTCGTAGTCGATATCCACACCAACCACAGCATTGGCGCCCAGTTCTTTGGCGTGGACCGACATTTCGTCGATGGAGATCCGCCTGGCCTCGATTAATTTCTGTTCATACGCGCCAGCACGGCCCCCGACAATGTCAGTGATGGAAGCAAACAGGTCACGGACTACATTGGCCCCCATGATAGCTTCACCAGCCACAATGCCCTTATATTCTTTAATCGTTTTCCCGTCGACGGATGGTGTTGTGGTAATGATCATATCAGTCCCTCCTCTTGTTGATGAATCGTGAAACAGGCAGATCTTCAAATCGATAAGTATAAGACACTCAGACAGTTCAAATCACGATGGGAGAGTGGATTTCAGCCTTGCATCCTCTCACCCATTTGTTCAATCATAGGACGGCTTGATCACGCTGACGCCGACGTACGGACGCAGCGCCTCGGGTATGACCACCGTTCCCTCGTCGGTCTGGTAATTTTCGAGGATGGCAATGAGAGTCCGCGGCATGGCGACACCGGATCCGTTGAGCGTGTGGATGTATTCGGGTTTGGCTCCGGGCTGGCGTCGAAAACGGATCTCCATCCGCCGGGCCTGAAAATCCTCGAAATTGGAACAAGACGACACCTCAAGCCAGCGATCGATACCCGACGCATATACTTCAATATCATAACACTTGGCCGCGGCAAACGACAAATCACCCGTGGCCAGAGACAAAATCCGATAGGGCAATTCGAGCCGCTGCAGGATTTCTTCAGCATCGGACAGGAGCGACTCCAATTCATCATACGACGTGTCCGGATTGACAAGCCTGACCATTTCCACCTTGTCAAACTGGTGGATGCGCATCAGGCCGCGTGTGTCCGCGCCGTACGATCCGGCTTCGCGACGGAAGCAGGGCGTGTAGGCCACATATTTGATGGGCAAATCCTCGCCACGCAGCATCTCCTCCCTGTGCAGATTGGTCACCGGCACCTCGGCTGTGGGAATGAGAAACAGATCCCCTCGCTCAACCAGGTAGGCGTCATCTTCGAGCTTGGGAAGCTGCCCCGTACCGAACATCATCTCCCGGCGGACGACAAATGGAACGGACACTTCTGTATAGCCATGTCGTTCTGTATGAAGGTCGATCATAAAATTGATCAGCGCCCGCTCCAGGCGCGCGCCCATGCCAGTAAACGTCACAAAGTTTGATCCGGAAAGGCGGCTGCCCCGCTCAAAATCGAGCAAGCCCAAAGCGGGGCCCAGATCCCAGTGAGGCTTTGGTTTAAAATCGAACGAAGGGATCTCTCCCCACGATTTCACTTCTTCGTTGGCCGATGCATCGGGACCAACCGGCACAGATGGATGCGGGATGTTGGGAATGTGAACCAGAATGGCGTTCATGTCGGTTTCGGCTGAGCGGATGCAGCCATCCAGCTCCTTGATACGGGTAGAGACGGTTTTCATCTCGGTAATGGCCGCCGACCCGTCTTTCCCGGCTTTCTTGAGATTTCCGATCTCCTCGGAAACACGGTTTCGCTTCGCCTTGAGGTCATCGGCCTCCTGAATCAGTGTGCGTCGCTCGGAATCAAGGGACAACAGCTTATCCAGATCGGCGGGTGACCGTTTCGTTTCGATAGCGTTTCGCACGATATCGGGATGTTCACGGATAAAACGTAAATCCAGCATAGGGTTCCTCTCTTCTGTCACCCGGTCTGGGCGATAATCTGTTCGACGATGGTTTGGATGTGCTCTTCTTTCAGCTCGGGATACATGGGCAGTGACAGGATTTCTTGTGATGTTTTTTCTGAAACGGGGAAGCTTCCCTCGGCCTGATCCGGCAAACGGAAAGCTTGCTGCAAGTGAAGGGGGATCGGATAGTGAACAGCCGAGGCGATTCCGACATCCATCAATTGTTTCTGCAAGGCATCGCGGTTTTTAACGCGGATGGAATACTGGTGGAAGACATGATCGTTAAACTCTTCGGTCACAGGCGTTATGACATCGGCGTCTTTCAGCAATTCGGAATAGAGGGCCGCGCGGTCCTTGCGGGCCTCGTTCCACGCATCCAGATCCTTCAGTTTCACACGAAGGATGGCGGCCTGTATGGCGTCAAGCCGGCTGTTAAGACCCAGAATGGCGTGGTGGTACCGGCGGTCCGATCCGTGATCCCGGATCATGCGCAGCTGTTTGGCCAAATCATCGTCCGAGGTCAGAATCATGCCTCCGTCTCCATACGCACCGAGATTCTTGGATGGAAAGAATGAGAGACACCCCATGTCGCCCAGGCTGCACGTTCGTTTACCCTTGTATGCTGCTCCTACAGCCTGGCAGGCATCCTCAATGACAGTAATACCCCGCCCCGCAACAGCGGCATTGATCTGATCCATATCAGCTGCCTGGCCGAAGAGATGCACGGGAATGATAGCCCTGGTCTTGTCGGTTATTGCCGCCTTAACTGCTTCGGGATCGATGAGGTAGGTGTCCGGCTTGATATCAACGTAGACCGGTTTGGCGCCCAGCAAGGCAATCACTTCCGCTGTCGCTACAAACGTGAAGGGTGTGGTCACAACCTCATCGTGTGGACCGACACCAATAGCCATCAGCGCCGCGAGAAGGGCGTCTGTGCCCGATGCGCAAGCAACCGCATGACGTGTTCCACAATACGCGGCCATCTCCTCTTCAAATCCTGTCACATTGGGTCCCATGATAAACCAGCCGCTTTCCATCACCTCTTTCACGGCCGCATCCAGTTCTTTTCGAATCCCCTTGTACTGGGATACCAGATCAACCATCGGGATCTTCATAGACGCTCCTTTTCCCCTTTCTTTTTGGACTGTCGGATTAATGTCCTTTTCTACCAAGCATGACATACAGTGTGTGGAAAATAATTTTCAAGTCCATCCTCAGAGACATGTTCTCGAGATAAAACAGATCAAATTGCAATTTCTGTTTAACGTGTTCAATCGACTGGTCATAGTGTCCTTTCACCTGGGCCCAGCCGGTAATACCCGGCTGAATGCGCAGCCGTCTGGCGTAAAGCGGAATGGCTTCTTTGAATTTCTGGACAAAATAGGGGCGCTCGGGTCGGGGACCAACCAGAGACATCTGACCTGAAAGGACATTGAGAAACTGGGGGACTTCATCAAGCCTGAGCCGCCTGATGAAACGGCCGACACGCGTCACGCGGGGATCGTTCCAGGTCGCCCAGACAGGACCCGTCATCTTTTCTGCGCCCACAACCATCGAGCGAAACTTGATCATGGAATAGATCCCGCCATTCTTGCCCACCCTTTTTTGAACATAAAAAATCGGACCCCTAGTATCCATCTTAATGGCCAGGGCGACTAAAAGCCAGATCGGGAAAAAAGCGATAAGAATCATCAGGGATAGAATAATGTCAATGAGTCGCTTGACGACCTGCTCCCATGGCGCCATTAACTGGGGGAGAATCTCGATCAGGGGAAATCCATATATCTGGTTGGTCTTCACGCGACCTATGATCACATCGTACAAATCGGGAACGATTTTCATTCCCACCGGCGTTCCGCCGCACTGGCCGATGACCTCTTCAAGGGCGCGCTCTGACCGGCGCGGCAGCGCAATGAGCACATCGTGGATTTGTTCTCTCCGCAGTAGGAATCCCAGTTGGTCCAACGTTCCCTTGATGGGAACATCGCGATCGGTCAGGTTTAAATCCTCTTCTTTCTGTGTCACAAAACCGACAATGTCGTAACCGAGAGCCGGCGCCTGGATAATGCGGTCGTACAAGTCTTCAGCTTTACGTCCCCACCCCACAATGAACGCACGATGACGTCCGACACCAATTTCCAAAAGCTTGCGATGAATCGACCGAAGCAGCACCCGTCCCATGCCCACGAAAAGAACCATCATCACCCAGTAACTCAGAATCATCAACCGGCTCAGAGTGAACGGATGCAGCAGATCCTTTTCGAGATTAAAAGTCACCAGAAAGATAACAATAACACCGACGGATACGGCTTTGATGACTGCGATAAATTCATCAATACGTGAAAGTGCATAATGGTAATGGTACAAACCCAAAAAGAGAAAGAGGAGAAACCAAAATCCAAAAACAAACAGAGACAGCATCAATTCGTTCGCTATCGAATTGGGTGAAAAAAAACCTTCTGATTTCCGAATTTGACACCAGATGAAAAACGTGCCATTGATTGTGAGGAAATCCGTCAAGAAAAGAAGAATCTTTTCAACAATTTTTGACATGTCTTTGCATTGCCCTCATGCATGCCTGTTGCAGTTGCGTATCGTAAAGCATTTCAATATCCCGAACCATTCGCGCTGCGTTAAAATCGTTTTCAACACGCAATTTCGCTGCTTGCCCCATCCGCCTTGCATCATCAGGTCGATCAAGCAGTCGACAAATCGCATCAGCAGTTGCTTGC
Source organism: uncultured bacterium (assembly GCA_964508725.1). GTDB lineage: Bacteria > Zhuqueibacterota > QNDG01 > QNDG01 > DSAB01 > CAZDVF01. The sequence continues at coordinate 7,146 of CAZDVF010000108.1, forward strand.
GGATCTTTTGTCGGAATCAGAAATCCCGTCTTGCCGTCAATTACCAGTTCGGGCACGCCGTTGACGCGCGTAGCCACCACGGGACGCGCCAGATACATAGCCTCGGTAAGAGATCGTCCCAATCCTTCCCACAGTGAGGTCAGGACAAAAATATCCAGCAGGCTGAGGATGTCAGGCACATCATCTCGATTCCCCAGAAGCAAGAAGTTTTCTCGGACGCACAGCTGTTGAGCGAGCCGGATCACCCGACCTCTGAGTTCCCCATCTCCGGCAATAATAAAACGCGCGTTCGGGTGATTTCTGAGCACCTCCGGTATGGCGCGAACGAACACATCGGGCGCCTTTTGCCGCGAGAGTCGTCCCACCATTCCCACAATGACTTCATCCGGCCGGATACCCAGCTCCTTCCTCAACGCTTGGTTTCGAAAGGGGCCCTCAAACCGCTCGAAAGGAATCCCGCTATAAATATTAACGAACTTGGCAGCAGGGGCAATCCCGAGACGGATTGCCGTGGCCTGATTGCGCCGCGATACAGTGACCAGCACGTCCGTGTATTGCGACAGAAATCGTTCGATTATCACAAAAAAACGGTAGACCAGACCAGGCATCTCACTGTGAAACGGAAATCCATGGATGGTGTGAACCACCACGGGCACGCCGGCCAGCCGGGCAGCGATGCGTCCCGAAAAACCCGGTTTTGAGCTGTGAGTGTGGACGATGGCGTACTTGCCTCTCCGAATAAGGCCGTAAATCTTGACCACAGCGATAATATCATAGATCGGATGGATCTTCCGGATCAGCTCGTCAAGGAATAAAAGCCGGAGTTTGGGAATCATCCGTGCTCTCTCGATCCACCCGCCGCTTGGGCTCGAGAGCAGCGACACATCGTACTGCTCCCGGTTGAGACGCTCCACCGTGATAAGTGTGTTGTCCTGCGCGCCTCCCACTGCAAGATGGGTGATAATATGTAATATCCTAACTTTTTTCATTCCATGCAATGTGATTTTTTTGGCAAACAGCCTGAACGGTCTTAAAAACCAGTT
>CAZDVF010000109.1:0-8052 GCA_964508725.1 uncultured bacterium
CCAGGATAGGCACGCCCAGACAAATATCCTTGTGCCCGTATTCACCGTTCAGATAGGCTGGCGCGCACACAATCCGCTTGGCGTCACGGACAATGGCCTCGACAATGTCGGCCACTGCAGCGCCAGGCGCATTCGATGCGCTTCCTGTCTTGAGGCTTTCAACGATCTCCGTGCCAGCGCGCCGTGTCCGGGCAATGAGGTTTTCAACTTTCTCGGGAGGCAACAACTCGGTGATGGGCACACCTTCGACCCGCGCATATCTGGGAAGAATCAACATGTAGTCGTGGTGCCCTCCGATGATGATGGCAGTGGTGTTGACACTGGAGACGTCCAGTTCCTGCGCGATGAATTCACGAAATCGGGAGGCATCGAGGGTGCCTGACACACCCATTACTTTTTTCGGATCGAATCCCCCCTTTTTGACAAGGTAGTAGGTCAGCGTGTCCACCGGTTCACTGAGATTGATGATGGCGGCTTTGGGGGCATATTTCTGGATCTTGCCGATGAGGTCATCCACCACTTCGATGTTTTGCTCCAGAAGATCCTGCCGCATCATTTCAGGTTTGCGGATGACTCCGGCAGCGATGACCACGACTTTGGATCCGGTCATGGCTTTAAAATCGTCCGAACCCTCAACATGCACATCGTACCCTCTGATGGGCGCTGCCTCCATCAGATCCAACGCCTTCCCGCGCGATCGACCCTGCACGACGTCAAGCAGGATCACATCACCCACCCGCTTTTCAGCCAAATAAAACGCCGCTGCCGTACCGACACTACCGGCTCCGATGATGGTTACCTTCTCCACAGTGTCCCTCCCTATATATTAATTATTGAGCAAAACGAAATACACGGATACACTTTTTGGATCGGTGTCACATCTCCAGTTTATATCGACGGAAATTTGTCAAAATGAGCCACCACTTGAGAGAATGCATCAAAATGCTGATACGAAATCTCAGTAAAACAATAAATCGAATCATCAACACAACATGTCAATGCTACATGAGCCATTTTTGCGCATCCACCACGGCAATAGCCGTAAGGCGGACGATCTCTTCAACAGTGGCTGTTTTCCGAATGACGTGGATGGGACTGACCAATCCGATTTGGATGGGTCCCAGTGATTCAGCGCCGCCCAAACGTTTCAACAGATTCATTGCAATGTTGCCAGATTGCAACTCCGGGAAGATTAAAACATTTGCGCCGCCTCGCAACCGGCTAAAGGGGAAAATCTCCTCAACGATCTCAGGGACAACGGCCGTATCACCCTGCATTTCTCCATCGATGATCAAATCAGGTTTGCGTTGCAAGGCAATCCGCACCGCTTCCTTTACTTTGCGGGCAACAGGATGATCGACGCTGCCGAAATTGGAAAAAGACAGCATGGCGATACGCGGCTCCATGTCGAACAGACGAGTAATCTTGGCGCTCTGAATGGCGATTTCTGCTAATTCTTCAGCAGTCGGATCAATAATGGCACCGGTGTCGGACAGAAAATAGACTTTCTTCTTGAAAATCATAATGTGCAGCGATGCGGCTCGACCGTCCGGTTTCTTTGTCTTGATGATCTGAAGCGCAGGAAGCATTTCATCATGATAGTTCTGCGACACGCCCAGGAAACCATCCGCATCACCCAGAAAAACCATCATGGTGCCGAAATAGGTGTGTCGTCTGAGCAGCATTTGAGCCTCGGATCGTGTCACGCCGTGGCGCTGCCGCAGTGCGTAGTATTCATCGCAATATCGTGTGAATTGATTCGATTTAGCAGGATTTTCGATCCGTATGTCATCAAGATCCAGACCGAGGGTGTTGATTTTATTCTTGATGACCTTCTTATCTCCCAGCAGAATCGGCTCGGCGATCTTCTCATCCACAACGATCTGGGCAGCCCGGAGCACCTTCTCGGATTCACCCTCAGGATAGACGATCCGTTTCGGCGCAGCCTTGGCCTTGTTCAACACCACACGGATGACCTCATAACTGCGACCCAGCCGATTTTCCAGTTCTCTGCGGTATTGCTCGAGATCGACCTTGTGGCGGGCGACACCCGAATCCATTGCAGCCTTGGCCACAGCCGTCGCCTCCCACAAAAGCACACGGGGATCAAATGGCTTGGGCAAAATGTACTCCGGGCCAAATCGGAAATGGCTTCCGCCGTAAGCCTGGATCACCGAATCAGGCACGTCCTCTTTGGACAGGTTCGCCAGCGCATGGGCTGCCGCGACTTTCATCTCTTCATTGATGGCAGTGGCGCGAACATCCAGAGCTCCGCGAAAGATAAAGGGAAAGCCCAGCACATTATTGACCTGATTGGGAAAATCGGATCGTCCCGTAGCCACGATCACATCAGACCGCGCCGCTTTGGCGTCAGGATAGGTGATTTCCGGATTGGGATTGGCCAGGGCAAAGACAATCGGGCGATCATTCATACTTCGGACCATCTCCTGGGAAACGATGCCGCCCACAGAGACTCCGACAAAAACATCAGCGCCCTCCATTACGTCGGCTAAAGTGCGTCTGGATGTCTCAACAGCGAACGCCTCAAGATAGGGATTCATCCCCTCCGCTCTGCCTTTGTACACCACGCCGTCAATATCGGTCATGATGACATTCTCCCGTTTGACACCGAGGGAGATAATCATATTGGCAGTCGCAATGCCCGCTGCACCGGCGCCGCTGAATACCACCTTCACCTGATCAATCTTTTTCTCGGACAGTTCTAGAGCATTGATCAGGCCGGCGCCGACAATAATCGCAGTACCGTGCTGGTCGTCGTGAAACACAGGGATTTGCATCTCTTTCTTGAGAGTCTCTTCAATAACGAAACATTCCGGAGCCTTGATATCCTCCAGATTGATACCGCCAAAAGTCGGCTCCATCAGTTTTACCGTCCGAATAACCTCATCCGGATCTTGTGTGTCAACTTCAATATCATACACGTCAATATCGGCGAATCGCTTAAACAGAACGCCTTTTCCTTCCATGACCGGCTTGCCGGCCAAAGCGCCGATGTTACCAAGGCCCAGCACAGCTGTTCCATTGGAGACAACTGCCACCAAATTACCTCTGTTTGTGTATTTGAAGACGTCGAGGGGTGTCTCTTTGATTTCAAGACAGGGTTCAGCCACACCTGGTGTGTAGGCCAGAGAAAGGTCCCGCTGTGTGACACAGGGTTTGGTGGCCACAACTTCGAGCTTGCCAGGACGTTCAAAACTGTGGTATTTCAGGGCGTCTTCTTTTCGAATGGCCATACAACCTCCGTAACAATGATTGGAAAGAATTTGAAATGTTAAATACAGGAAGCGAGACAGGTGGATTGAGGAAACATATGTCAGGATAAGGGATCATCGAACAGACCGTCTCGCATTTCCACCTTACAAAGTTAGTACTTTTGTACCGAGATGCAAGTGGTATTTGAGGAAAAGGATGATCTCACAGAAAGTCATCATGAAACAATTGGACTGGAAAGGTTTGTACAGCAAAAGACTAGAATAACAGGGGAACGCCTTTGAAAGGCTGCTTCGTTGTTGGCCGCCCCCTTGCGAAGAATGAGTATAAACGCGGATACCCGCACAGTCTGACAATCCACTGTTACTCGCCGAGTAAACGACCACCCGCAAAGCGGGTGGCTTTGAATTCACCGCGTAGCGGTGGATTCAAAGTAGGCACGTCAGTGCTGACCAGTTTAGGATCGAGAACCACTGGCAGAGCCAGTGGTTTGAAGATCAATTAGCTTATCATTGTGTCACGATATGAATAGTCGACCACATCGAATGCAGGACTAAATGCCGCTAAACTGTTTCTGAATCATAATGTCCAGGATGGTCCTGTCGGCTTCAATCATTCCCTGAGTGGACAGGGTTCCCACGTTTCGCATAGTCTCTTCTGGCGAGACAGCCACAATACCGTCCGTACCTTTGATATCCAGCCCATGAAGGGCGAACAAAGCCGACTGCACGGCATTACCCGCTGCTGTCGCCAGCTTCAGGGCGCATCCTGCCTTGGCGCCGTCACAGATCACACCGGCCAGATCGCCGATCACGTTCTTGATAGCACCTGCGATATGGTGCGCATTGCCGCCCATCAAATAGGTGATCCCGCTGGTGGCGCCTGCCCCCGCTGCGATGGAGCAGCCGCAAATAGCCGTCAACCGGCCGGTATGCGCTTTGATGTACGCTGTGATCACATGACTCAGCGCCACCGCCCGCAACAGCTGCGACATTTCCTCAAAGTGGATATACTCTTTCACGGCCCAAATGGGTAAAATAGCGGTCAGGCCGTGATTGCCGCTTCCGGCCGAGCTCATGGCCGGTAATTTAACACCGGCCATACGTGCATCCGACGCAGCCGATGTCAGAATCCGTGCAGCGATAATCATATCCTTTTTCAGCAATCCCTCACGGACAAGACGTTCCAGTGTCAATCCCACACCCAGGCCGGGGCCGTAGGTCAACCCGTAGTCGGCAAGTTTCATGTTGGTCTCGATCCCCTGCTGCAGGAAATCGAGATCATCGTCATCCAGGTGCTTGAGCAAGGCGATGAGTTTTTCCAGTGATTGTTTCTTGAGCCACGTTTCAGACTGGCCGACATCGGCGCTGGCAAGCTCGGGGCGGGAGAGGAGTGGATGATCATCGAGACTCTCACCGTTTAGCTGGAGAGACGTAATATGATCGTGAAGATCGGTGATTACCGCCTCAGCCGAGTGACGCCCCTGGTGTAAACAGGCGCGAATATAGATGGATGACTTGTCTTTGAGCACGTTGATCTTGACGCGTCCCTCCTGAACAAATGTTCGAGCCTGCTCAACAATCTGCTCCGTGATGGATTCCAGTACTTCGAGCCGCAGCCGGGGATCACCGCCAAAAATACCCAAACATGCGGCCAGATCAAGTCCATTTGCGCCTTGAGCGCCGGGAATCGCAACAGCCAATCCATTTTTGTAAATATTGGGATCGATCCACAGTTCGAGACTATCGAACGTTTTTTCCTCGAAAAGGGATGCAGCCGCAGCCGCGCATAGAGCCACGGCTGTCGGTTCGGTGCAGCCAAGAGCCGGCGCCACTTCGATTCGCAGAATGTCCTTAATTGTAAAACTCATGGATCCTTCTTGTTTGTTTAATAAAGTCCCGTCTTAACAGCAAAAATGGTGGACCGCCATGAAATGACAATGCGCTCCGTCACATGTCAGACTTCTCAGGAACGCATCATCAAGAAAACAAATCACAGCTTGTAGAAAAGGACCTCATTCGGCCAAAAAGGACAGACGTCACATCAGTCCAGCAATTGACGCTGACTGAAGAAGAAAGCTATCTCATTAACCGCTGTCTCTTGACCATCCGAGGCGTGAACACAGTTTCTTTCGATGGATTCAGCATAATCGGCCCGAATCGTCCCTTTTGCTGCTTCTTCAGGATTGGTCGCACCAATGAGGCTCCGAATTCCCTGAATGGCGTTCTCACCTTCAACAACGATAGGGACACAGGGACCGGAGTTCATATATGTAACAAGCGATTTAAAAAATGGTCGTTCGGAATGAACAGCATAAAACGTCTCGGCTTCTTTTTGCGTTAACTGGATCTTGTCCAAAGCGACAATACGGTATCCGGCATCCTCAATCCGATGAATAATTTCACCTACCAGGTTTCGCGCGACAGCATCCGGTTTGATGTTCAGCAATGTCCGTTCGACCATGAATCCTCCCTGTTTTGCATGAATGCCGTCCTTGGCTCATCCATGCACGATCCGTGTTCCTGTCAGACCACGGCGTGCATCACTGGCGCGTTCTATGGACGTAATCAAGACCTCCTCGCCTCCGTCTTCGAGAAACTGGATAGCCGCTTCGATTTTCGGCCCCATGCTTCCTGGAGGAAACTCACCTTCATGAAAGTGTCGTCTCGCACTCGACAGAGTCAATCGATCCAGTTCCTGCTGCTCCGGCGTGCCAAACCTGAGCGCCACTTTATCCACCGCCGTCAGAATCACCAGTTCCTGCGCACCGATATCCCGGGCCAGTACAGCAGCGGCCCGGTCTTTGTCGATCACGCCATCCACTCCCTCATAGGTGCCGTCGTCTTCTACGTAAACGGGAATGCCGCCCCCGCCGCACGCGATAACAATGACGCCCTGGCTGATGAGTTCACGGATCGTCTGACGTTCCACAATCTCAAGCGGACGAGGGGAAGGCACAACGCGCCGCCATCCGCGGCCTTTATCCTTTTTCAATACCCAGCGCCGTTTACTCTGGATGCTTTCTACATCTTCTTCAGGGAAAAAGGGTCCAACAAATTTCGTCGGATTGAGGATCGACGGGTCGTCTTTGTCAACAACGACCTGGGAAAGAATCGTCACAACGCGCCGCTCGAGTCCCTGCCTGTGGAGCATGTTTTCGAGGCACTGTTCGATCATGTACCCCATGCCACCCTCGGTATCGGCCACGAGAACGCCCAGCGGAATCGGCGGCACCAGATGCCGGGTTTCTTCAGTGCGGATCAGGGCATTACCCACCTGCGGGCCATTGCCGTGGGTGAGAACGACCCGGTATTTTTCGCGGATCATCTCCACCACACTCACCAGACTGCGTCGCGTATTGGCAAACTGCTGATAGATGTTGCCTTCTTCGAATTCCCGCGTGATCGCGTTGCCGCCCAACGCGACCACCACGGTACGGATTTTATTCAAACTGACTGAGCACATCGTCGAGGGTCGGTTCACCAATTTCCTGCAATGTATACTGTACGCGAACCGCCGGCTTGTTCATTTTGACGATTTTTTTCAAATCAATGGGCGTACCAATGACCACTGCATCACAGTCTACTGCGTTGATGGTCGACTGGAGGTCTTTGACTTGCTGATCACCGTAACCCATAGCGGGAAGCAGTGGACCGATGCGGGGGTATTTCTCGAAGGTCTCGGCGATCGTGCCGGTAACCCATGGCCTGGGATCAATAATCTCGGCAGCTCCATACTTTTTCGCGGCCATGACACCAGCCCCGTATTGCATCTCACCGTGGGTGAGCGTCGGACCATCTTCCACAACGAGAACACGCTTTCCACGGATCACGGTCGGATCGTCTACAGAAAGCGGCGAGGCCGCCTCAATCACAATAGCATGGGAATTCACATCGGCAATACTTTCGCGGACTTTCTGGATTCCGTCGGCATCGGCTGTCTCCATTTTGTTGATGACAACCACATCGGCCGTTCGTAGATTGGTTTCACCGGGATAGTATGCCAGCTCATGGCCCGGACGGTGCGGATCAACGACAACAATAAGAAGGTCCGGTTTATAGAAGGATGTATCGTTGTTTCCACCATCCCAGAGGATGATATCAGCCTCTTTCTCGGCTTTATCGAGGATCGCACCATAATCCACACCGGCGTAAACAATGTTACCCATGTCCAGATGGGGTTCGTACTCTTCCATCTCTTCGATGGTGCACCGATGGGTGGCCAGGTCGACGTACCGCTCAAACCGCTGAACCGCCTGTTTGGCCAGATCGCCATAAGGCATGGGATGCCGGATAGCCACCACTTTCTTTCGTTTTGCTTTGAGAATCTGGCTGATTCGCCGGGTTGTTTGACTTTTGCCGCATCCGGTGCGGACGGCACACACAGCGATCACGGGAACGCGTGATTGCAGCATAGTCTGTCTGGTTCCCAGAAGGACAAAATCAGCGCCTGCGCCGTTGACAATCGCGGCCTTGTGCCCAATATAATCGTGCGACACATCGCTGTACGCAAATACAACCTCATCCACATTTTTATCCTGGATGAGATTGACGAGGTCAGACTCTGCCACGATGGGAATGCCATTGGGATAGAGCTTGCCGGCCAGTTCCGCCGGATACATACGGCCTTCGATATCGGGGATTTGTGTTGCAGTAAACGCAACAACTTCTGATGTTTCATCGTCTCGGAAGACCACATTAAAATTATGAAAATCGCGGCCAGCCGCGCCCATAATAACAACATGTTTTTTTTCCATCATGCACTTCTTTGATTGATCTTCAAACCACTAGCTCGGCTAGTGGTTCTCGATCCTAAACTGGA